>JBEGJL010000027.1:0-17529 GCA_041184605.1 Pseudomonadota bacterium | reverse complement strand
GCTCACGACTGTTGTACTCCCACTTCGAATGCCCACGAAACCAGCATGCCCCAAGGCGTCGACGCCGCAACCTTTCGCAAGGCGTTGGACGAGCTAGCTCGAATCGTCGGCAACGACTGGGTCTTTGTCGACGAACTGCCGCTGTCGGCCTATCGCGATGCCTATTCGCCGCTGGCCGATGGCGAAATGCTGCCCTCGGCTGCCGTCGCACCGGCAAACATGGAACAGATCCAGGAGGCGTTGAAGGTCTTCAACGCCTACAAGCTGCCGATCTGGACCTTCGGCAACGGCCGCAATTTCGCCTATGGCGGACCTGCCCCGCGCCAGTCCGGCTATGTCATGTTCGATCTCAAACGGATGAACCGCATCCTCGAGGTCAACGAGAAATACGGCTACGCGCTGGTCGAACCCGGGGTCTCCTATTTCCAGCTCTACCGGCATCTGCGCCAGATCGGCAGCAAGCTGTGGATCGATCCGGCGGCACCGGGCTGGGGCGGCGTGATGGGCAACGCGCTTGAACACGGTGCAGGCTACACGCCTTACGGCGATCACTTCGTCATGCAATGCGGCATGGAAGTGGTCCTCGCCGATGGTCAGGTCGTCCGCACCGGGCAGGGCGCGATCGAAGGGTCGCAGCACTGGCAATCGACCAAGCACGCGGCCGGCCCGCATTTCGACGGCATGTTCACCCAGTCCAACTTTGGCGTGGTGACCAAGATGGGCATCTGGCTGATGCCCGAACCGCCAGGCTACAAACCGTTCATGATCACCTACGAGCGTGAGGAAGACCTCGCCGCGATCTTCGACGCGGTCAAACCGCTCAAGGTCAACCAGGTGATCCCCAACGCGGCGGTGGCGGTCGATCTCTTGTGGGAAGTGTCCGCCAAGACCACGCGTCGCCATTACTTTGACGGCAAGGGTCCTATCCCGGATTCGATCCGCAAGAAGATCGCGTCGGATCATGGCCTTGGCATGTGGAACTTCTACGCCGCGCTCTATGGCCCGCCGCCGATCATCGAGAACAACTGGAAGCTCGTTGAAGAAGCGATGATGAGCATTCCGGGTGCCAAGCTGCACCTCAACCGCGATAACGATCCCGCCTGGGACTATCGCGTGCGGTTGATGCGCGGCGAGCCGAACATGACCGAATTCAGCATCATGAACTGGATCGGCGGCGGCGGGCATATCAACTTCTCGCCGATCTCGGCACCCGACGGCAAGGAAGCGCTGAGCCAGTACAACCTGATCAAGCAGCGCTGCCACGATTTCGGGTTCGATTACATCGGCGAGTTTCTGGTCGGATGGCGCGACATGCACCACATCCTGATGATCATGTATGACCGCGCCGACGAAGCGATGCGCAAGAGCGCTTACGACCTGTTCGGCAAACTGGTCGACGAGGCAGCGGATGCCGGCTTCGGCGAATACCGCACCCACCTCGCCTTCATGGACCAGATCGCCAAGACCTATAAGCACAACGATGGGGCGCTGTGGGACCTGCACCACCGCCTCAAGGATGCACTCGATCCCAACGGCATCCTCTCCCCCGGCAAGCAGGGGATCTGGCCCCAGGCGATGCGCAACCAAGCGTGATCGCGCGACCAGGTGAACGACGAAATCAAGGATAGAATGACCATGATGCAACTTGAGCACTGGATTGGCGGCGCCGCCGTTGCCGCAACGGGCGGAGCCTATTTCGACGATCTCAACCCGGTCGACGATTCAGTCTATTCGCGGGTGCCGTCCGGCACCGCCGAGGACATGAATCGCGCTGTCGAAACCGCCCATCGAGCCTATCTGCAGCATCGTGACCTGACCGCAGCAGTGCGCGAAGGGTGGATCGCGAAAGCCGCCGAAATCATGGAGCGCGATACCGCAAAGTTCGCCGACGTGCTGGTCGACGAGATCGGCTCGCCGATCGCCAAAGCCGGGTTCGAAACCCGCTTTGCCATCAGCTTCCTGCGCGCAGCGATCGGCGTGCCGCGCCGGGTCCGGGGGGAAACCATTCCTTCGGACACCCCCGGGCGGTTCAGCATGAGCCTGCGCCAGCCGGTCGGCGTCGTTGCCGGCATCACCCCGTTCAATGTCCCGCTGATTAAAGGGATCAAGCAATCGGCCATGGCCTTGGCCACAGGCAACGCCTTCGTGCTGCTGCCCTCTGAAGCCGCGCCGATGGTCGCCGATCTGCTCGCCAAATTGTGGAAGGAGGCTGGCGTTCCCGACGGCCTGTTCAATGTGGTCTATGGCAATGGCGCGGAAATCGGCGACGTGCTGACCGGCCACCCCAAGGTCGCCTCGATCACCTTCACCGGCTCCTCGCGCGTCGGCAAGCACATTGCCGAAATCGCGGCCCGCAACCTCAAGAAGTACACGCTCGAGCTGGGCGGCAAGAGCCCGCTGGTGATCTGCGCCGATGCCGATCTCGACAAGGCGGTGGGCGCCGCGCTGTTCAGCATCTTCATGTACCAGGGACAGGTCTGCATGGGGGCCTCGCGTATCTATGTCGAACGGTCGATCTTCGACCAGTTCGCCAAGGCCTTCGCCGCCGCGACCGGCCGGGCGAAGAGCGGCGACCTGCGTGAGCCGACCACCATGCTGGGGCCCATCATTTCCGAGCGCCAGCGCGACCGGGTCCGCCGCCATATCGACGATGCCCGATCCAAAGGCGCCGAAGTGCTGGCCGGCGGCGAGTGGAGTGGAAACAGCTGCGCGGCCACCGTCCTGAGCGGCGTCACCGCCGAAATGATCGTGTTCGAGGAGGAAACCTTCGGGCCGGTGACCTCTCTCTATCCGTTCGACACGCTCGATGAAGCGCTCGAACTGGCCAACAGCACCGAATACGGCCTCAGCGCCTCGATCTTCACCCGCGATCTCGACAAGGCCCTGGCTTTCGCCCAGCGGGCCGAAGCTGGCATGGTCCATATCAATGCCCCGACCCTGCACGACGAGCCGCACGTTCCGTTCGGCGGGACCAAGGCATCGGGTTTTGGCCGCGAAGGGACCGAAGCCGATCTCGAAATCATGACCGAATGGAAATGGGTGACCATCCAGTCGGCGACTGCGGGTGCGGGCGGACACTGACAAGCGGGATGCAACGGCAATGAACGATCTTCCCAACCGCGCCCGGTCGATCTCCTCGCTGCGCGATTTCCTCGAACTGCTCGAGGATTCGGGCCAGGCCATCACCTGGAGCGATCCGGTGATGCCCGAACCCGGCGTGCGCAATATTGCCGTTGCCGCCTCGCGCGATGCCAACGGCGCGCCAGCGATCGTGTTCGACAACATCACCGGCTATCCCGGCAAGCGCCTGGCGGTGGGCGTCCATGGTTCGTGGGACAACATCGCCCTGCTGCTGGGCCGGCCCAAGGGCACGACCATCCGCGAGCTGTTCTTCGAGATCGCCGGTCGCTGGGGCGATCAGGAAGCGCAGATCAGTTATGTTCCCGAAACCCAGGCCCCGGTGCACGAATGCCGGCTTGAGCAAGACATCAACCTCTATGATGTCCTGCCCGTCTACCGGATCAACGAATACGATGGCGGGTTCTACATCGGCAAGGCCTCGGTCGCCTCGCGCGATCCGCTCGATCCGGACAACTTCGGCAAGCAGAATGTCGGGATCTACCGATTGCAGATCCAGGGACCGGACAGCTTCACCCTGATGACGATCCCGTCGCATGACATGGGGCGCCAGATCATCGCGGCGGAACGCGAGAATGTCCCGCTCAAGATCGCAGTGATGCTGGGCAACCATCCCGGGCTTGCAGTCTTCGCCGCCACTCCGATCGGTTACGAGGAATCGGAATATTCCTATGCCTCGGCGATGATGGGCGCGCCGATCCGGCTGACCAAGTCGGGCAACGGGATCGACATCCTGGCCGACAGCGAAATCGTGATCGAGGCTGAACTGCAACTGGGCGAACGCGAACTGGAAGGGCCGTTCGGCGAATTCCCCGGCTCCTACAGCGGCGTACGCAAGGCCCCGATCTTCAAGGTCACCGCGGTGTCGCACCGGCGCGATCCGATCTTCGAGAACATCTACATCGGGCGCGGCTGGACCGAACATGATACCCTGATCGGCCTGCACACCTGCGCCCCGATCTATGCCCAGCTGCGCCAGAGCTTCCCCGAAGTCACCGCGGTCAACGCGCTTTACCAGCACGGGCTGACCGGGATCATCTCGGTCAAGAACCGCATGGCCGGCTTTGCCAAGACGGTCGCGCTGCGCGCGCTGAGCACGCCGCACGGGGTGATGTACCTCAAAAACCTGATCATGGTCGATGCCGATGTCGATCCGTTCGATCTCAACCAGGTGATGTGGGCGCTTTCGACCCGCACCCGCGCCGACGATATCATCGTGCTGCCCAACATGCCTGCCGTGCCGATCGATCCTTCGGCCGTGATCCCGGGCAAGGGCCACCGCCTGATCATCGACGCGACCAGCTATCTCCCGCCCGATCCGGTGGGTGAAGCACACCTTGTCACCCCGCCGACGGGTGACGAAATCGACGCCCTGAGCAAGCGGATCCGCGAAATGCAGCTGGGAGCCCTGTCATGACCACCACCGTCTGCGGGCGCTGCAAATCGAGCGGCGCCATCACCGATTACCAGGGCAGGCAGAACGGCGCTGTCGTGTGGACTATCCTGCGCTGCCCGACCTGCAACTTTTCCTGGCGCGACAGCGAACCGGCCCGCGCGATCGACCCGGCTGTGCGCTCGGCCGATTTCGCCGTCGATGCCGGGGATCTCCAGCGTTATCCCAAGATTCTCCAGCAATAAGGCTCCCAGCGCCATGATCGATCAAGCCCGCCAGACGGCCACGCTCGGCACCCTCGCCCAGGCACTGGGCAAGGCCGCCGTCGATACCAGCCCGCAAACCCTGGCCCGCTATGCCGTTCCGGGGATGGCTCCGGCAGGCGTGGTGCTTCCGGGCGATGAAGCCCAGCTCGCCAGGGTGCTGGAAGCGGCGCGCAGCAGTGGCGGCGTGGTCCAGACGGTTTGCAACGGCGCCCACGGGCTGGAAAAGGCCGTGCAGGACAAAGTGATCGTGCTTGACCTGCAGAAGATGAACAAGGTCCTTGAGGTCAATGAGCAGCTGGCCACCTGCCTGGTCGAACCGGGCGTCACATTCCGCCAGCTCGATGCCCACATCAAGGAAAAGGGAATCAAGCTGTGGGTCGACTTTCCCGGCAATCCCGATGAAAGCGTGGCCGCCAGTTTCATCAACCGCCGCCCCGGCTACACCCCCTATTCCGATCACTTCCTGATGCAGTGCGGGCTCGAGGTCATGCTGGCTGATGGCAAGATGGTGCGCACCGGCATGGGCGCCATGCCCAAGAGCACCTGCTGGCAGCTGTTCAAGTTCGGCTATGGCCCCTGGGTCGATGGTCTGTTCACCCAGTCCGATTTCGGGGTGGTGACCAAGGTGGGCATGTGGATGATGCCACAGCCCCCGGCGCACCAGACCTTCATGGTCTCGGTCCCCAAGGAGGACGATCTGGGCGCGTTGCTGGACGTGCTCGGGCCGCTCAAGCTCAATATGGTGGTGGCCAATGGCGTCGCGGTGGGCAATGCGCTTCACGAAGCGGCCCTGCTCGGCAAGCGCCGCGCCGACTTCGAAGGCCAGGGGCCGATGGGGGCAAGCGCGGTCAAGGCTGCCGGCGAAGCGCTCGGCCTTGGCTACTGGAACCTCTACGGCTCGCTCTATGGATTGCCCGGCAACGTCGCGATCCTGTGGGACATGGTCAAGGGTGCGTTCTCGTCGATTAGCGGCGCACGGGTGATTACCGATGGCAAGGGCATCGATCCCAAGTTGTGGGCCTGGCGGATGGGCACGATGACCGGCGTGGTGGCCGATCCCCCGGCCCGAACCTCGGGCTGGGGCGGCGACACCGCGTTAACGGCCAATCCGGTCAGCCCTGTGGATGGCGAAGAAGCCGTCAAGCTTTATGAACTGTCGCGCGAAATCTGTGCCAAGAACGGCTTTGATTTCGTAGGCGAAATCACCGCGATCTGGCGCTCTGCGAACCATCGCCAGGTGCTTTCCTATGCAGCCGGTAAGGCCGAGGACGCGACACGGGCCAAGTCCTGTGCCGAAGCCCTGATCGCCGCGCAGGCCGAAGCTGGGTTCGGTCAAATTATGACCGATCCAGGATTGGGTGCGGCGGTTGCCAAGACCTATGAAAAGGGTGGCCGCTCGGCCCTGCATGCGCGGGTCAAGCAGGCGCTCGATCCCAACTCGATCTTTGCCTCGGTCTGAGCCGATGCGTCGCCATGCCCGCGGAGGTACAATGAACAAGCTCCTCGTCCTTTCGCTCCTCGCCACTCTTGGCGCCTGTTCGTCCAAGCAAGGCGAAGTGGTCGCGGATGGTGCGGAGAACTATGCCCGCTATTGCGCCGGCTGCCACAACCCCGGCCCCGGTCACGGAGCGACCATGCTGCTGGCGGAAAAAGGCCGTCCGGTTCCGGCGCTGATCGGCCGCAAGGATCTCGAGTACGATTACCTCCATTCGGTGGTTCGCCAGGGCCTGATCGAAATGCCTCCGTTTCGCGTCACTGAGCTGACCGACGAGCAGGTCAAGGAGGTCTACGATTATATCCAGAGCGCCAAGCCACCGAAGCAGGAACCGGCGCTGCCCAAATCCTAGAACGGATCGCGTTCGAGCGCCCGATCGGCAAGCTCGCCAAGGCGTTTGACCGCATCGGGATTTGCCTTGTGCGCTTCTGCATAGGCCGCGAAACTGGCTCGGGCGGCTGAGACCGGCGATGCCATCGAGCTGCGCAAAACACCGTCTCGATATCGCACAACCAAGGCGCGCTGGACCAGGCGTTCGCACTTGAGTTCGACGGATTTAAGGGCATCGTATTCGGGCTTGATCGACAATCCCTCGCGCGCTGTCTCGCCATACGACTTCAACCAGCGGCGAGCTGACCGGACGGGTGAAACCAACTCGTTGTTGAGTTCACCTGCCGCAAGGGCCAATTCGCCGACGCCGGACGAATCAAGCGCGATGCCCTGCGAATCCGCCAGCCATAGGCAGAACAGCATCAGGTTCACGTCGCATCCGTGATCGTCCTGCAGCGCGAGTGACAGGGCCTGCACGCCAGGCTTGGCGTAGGTTTCCAGTGAGAACCGCCAGAAGTCCTCCGTCAGAGCTTCAAGGTCCGCCATTGGGCCGATCATAGCTCAAACAGCGACAGGCGACAGCACAAAGCTGCCGCCTGCCAATCCGGGCGCTGCCGCAGCGGGCCGCGCAGCAGTCGTTTTGCTCAGAACGAGCGGGCCCCGAAGTGGATTTCCATCATCGGGCGCATCACGTCCCAGCGCTCCAGCTGCGACCAGTGGCCCGAACGGTCGAGCACGTAGAGTTCGGCATGCTTTAGATGCTGGATCAGGTAGAGGCTGGTGTCGAGCGGAACCACCCGGTCCTGGCGGCCGTGGAATATCAGCACTTCATGCGGCATCTTGCCCAGCAGCTCGGGCGGCATGTTGAGCGTGTCGATCCCGTTCTTCATCGAATCGATCATCTTGACCGCAGTCTTCATGATCCCCGGATCGGTGGCGATCTTGTAGCGGTTCTGGACGATTTCCTCCATGCCTTCGAACTTTTCGGCATCGTAGGCGAAGCTATGCATCACTTGGCGATAGCGAGCATAGCGCGGATCGGAATAGAACGAGAGCAGGCGGATCAGTTCCGGGGTGCGCGGGCCGGGGGCGCCGATCGAACCCATCAGCACCACCTTGTCGATCGTGTCGGGCTCCTCGCTCATCATCTGCAGGGTCAGCGCCCCGCCCATCGAATTGCCGACCACATGGGCCTTCTTAATGCCCAGTGCTTCGAGCAATCCAAAGCACTGATCGACCCGGGTGCCGATCCAGCCCATCACGCTTTCAGGCCATGGTTCAGGGATCTCAGATTGGCCGAAGCCGATCAGGTCGGGCGCGATCACGAAGAAGTTTTCAGCAAGGTCCGGCATCAGGTGATACCAGTTGGAGGCCGCATGCGCGCCCGGACCCGCACCGTGAAGCAGCAGGATAGCCGGCTTGGACGGATCGCCGGCCAGCAGGGTATGCGAGGTCAGGCCCCGCCCCGTGATCTTTTCTTCCCTGATAACGCCTTCAGCAGCCATGACCTTCTCCCATGTAGCCTTATGTGAAAGTGCCCGCGCGACACTTCGCCGGAGTGCGCGATGAATTGCGCGGGAGTCTAAGATATCGTTTGACAATGTGCAACGAGTTTTCCCAAGTGTTACGCATTAGGAGCAGGACACATGACAGGCGAGACATTCGACGATCGACTGGTCGCGCAATTGGCGCAGGAACTCGACCATGCCGAGCAGACCCGCGAACGGATCCGGCCGTTCTCCGTGCGCTATCCAGGCATCCGGGTCGAGGATGCCTACCGCATCAACCAGGCCTGGGTCGATCTCAAGCTGGCCCGCGGCCGGACTGTCTTTGGTCACAAGATCGGCCTGACATCGCGCGCGATGCAGCAGGCAGCCGGGATCACCGAACCCGATTACGGCACCTTGCTGGACGACATGGTATTCGAACAGGGCAGCGACGTTCCGACTGCGCGGTTCATCACGCCCAAGGTCGAGGTCGAGCTGGCCTTCGTGCTCGGGCGCCGCCTGGAAGGAGCACAGACGACGATTTTCGATGTCCTGAGCGCCACCGACTATGTGGTTCCGGCAATCGAAATCATAGACACCCGGGTGCATAACAAAGATCCCGAAACCGGGGCGGCGCGTAAGGTCCTGGACACGATCAGCGACAATGCCGCCAATGCCGGAATCATCCTCGGCGGCCTGCCGGCGAAACCCGACGGGCTCGACCTGCGCCGCATCGGCGCCCTGCTCAGCCGCAACGGGGTGATCGAGGAAACCGGCCTTGCGGCAGGGGTGCTCAACCATCCCGCCAACGGCGTCGCCTGGCTGGTGCGGCGGCTCGCGCCTTGGGGGCAAGGGCTCGAAGCCGGTGAGGTCGTGCTCGGCGGATCGTTCACGCGCCCGGTCGAAGGGGCTCCGGGCGATGTCTTCAACGCCGATTTCGGTGCGCTTGGCTCAATCGGGTTCCGGTTCGTTTAGGGGGCGGCAATGCAAACACCGGTTAACCGATTCAAGGCGGCATTGCGCGATGGTCCGGTCCAGCTTGGTTTCTGGCTCGCACTCGCCCATCCAGACATTGCCGAAATCTGCGCGGGCCTGGGCTATGACTGGCTGTTGATCGATGGCGAACACGGCCCCCAGACCTTGCCCGGCGTCGTCGCGCAGCTGCGTGCGATCGAGGCGACGCCGCCTTGTTCTGCGATTGTGCGGGTTCCCGGCCATGATCCGGTTACGATCAAACAGGTTCTGGATCTTGGCGCGCAGACCCTGATGGTTCCGATGGTCGAAACGGCCGAACAGGCCAAAGCGATCGTGACCGCATCGCGCTATCCACCAGCTGGGGAACGCGGCCTCGGCGGCGCGCGCGCCGCGCGCTGGGGTGGCTATCCTGCCTATGTCGCAGAAGCCAATGCCCAGATTTGCATCGTCGCCCAGATCGAGACCGCTACCGCCGTCGCTAATATCGAGGCTATCGCCGCGGTGGACGGGATCGACGCGCTGTTCTTGGGGCCGGCTGATCTCGCCGCGACCGAAGGCCTGCTGGGCGCAAGCAATTCTGATGCCCTGTTCGAGCTGACCGGCGAAGCGCTGGCGCGGATCGTGGCGACCGGAAAACCGGCAGGCATCCTTTCGCGCGACGAGCGGCTCGTCCAGCAGTTCCTCGATGGCGGTGCCCGCTTCATCGCCAACGGGATCGACAGCTTTACGCTGGCCAAGGGCGCGGGCGACGGGCTGCGCCGCTGGCGCGAACGCATCGCCGCGCAAGGCGGGGCCTGAGGCCGTGGCGCGACCATCGTGGGCGACGCCACGCGCCAATGATCCCGACAAACCGCTCGACGGGGTGCGGGTGCTCGAGCTCGCCCGCATTCTGGCCGGCCCCTGGTGCGGGCAGTTGCTGGCGGACCTGGGCGCCGAAGTGATCAAGATCGAGCGGCCCGGTGCGGGCGACGACACGCGGCATTGGGGGCCGCCGTTCGTGACCGCAGAAGACGGCACCAGTCTGGGCGCGGCCTATTTCCATTCGACCAATCGCGGCAAGTGCTCCTTCGCGATCGACATCGCCAGCGCGGAAGGCCAGGCCATCATCCGCGATCTGGCGAACGGGGCCGACATCGTGATCGAGAACTACAAGGTCGGCGGGCTGGCGAAGTACGGGCTTGACCATGCCGCGCTGTCCGAACTGAACCCGCGCCTGATCACTTGTTCGATCACCGGGTTCGGGCAGACGGGGCCTTATGCCCACCGCGCGGGCTACGATTTCATCGCCCAGGCCATGGGCGGCATGATGTCGATGACCGGCGAACCCGATCGCGAGCCGCAGAAGGCGGGCATCGCGGTGGCCGACCTGTTCACGGGCATGTACAGCACGGTGGCGATTCTCGCCGCGCTCAACCGCCGGGACCGCACCGGCAGCGGCGCCCATATCGACATGGCGCTGCTCGACACCCAGGTGGCGGTCATGGCCAATCAGGCGATGAACTGGATGACATCGGGCAAGGTCCCGCGCCGGTTCGGCAACGGCCATGCCAATCTGGCGCCCTATCAGGCCTTCCCCACGCTGGACGGACCCTTGGTGATCGCGGCCGGCAATGACGGTCAGTTCGCCAGCCTGTGCCGCATCTTGCGGTGTTCACTGCATGAAGACCCGCGCTTCGCCACCAATCCTGCCCGTCTCGCGAACCGGGCGGAACTGGTCGCAACCCTCGAAGCGCTGACTTCCCGATGGCCCCGGCAGCCCTTGTTCAATGCGCTGGAAGACGCTGGTGTGCCGGCCGGGCCGATCAATGAACTCGACGAAGTCTTCGCCGATCCGCAGGTCATCGCCAGGGGACTCGCGATTACAGCCGAAGGCCGCAAAGGCGTCGCCGGACCGATCGTGATCGACGGGGTGCGGATGGTTTCGGAGCGAGCCGCGCCGGGAAATCCCGAACCGGTTGACGACGAATAGCAAACCCGCCCAGCTCAAGCCTGGGTCGGGGCTGGCGCTCCGAACAGCCTGCCGCCTTCGCTGAACAGCACCAGCAGGATCGTCACCGTCGCCACACCAACCAGTGAATAGGCCAAAGGCAACGGCGACCCGTCATACGCCTGGCCGATCAGGGCGCCCAGCCCGGCACCCAGCACCAGCCGGAAAAAGGTCTGAACCGAGGCGGCGGCCCCGGCCAGCTTGCCGAACGGCTGCAGGGCGATCGCGGTGAAGTTGATGAACACGGTGATCAGCAGGCACATGTTCGCGGACATCAGCACGACGAACTGGAGCAGGGTCTCACCGGGGCGCGAGGCCAGATAAACCTGGCAGATCGAAACCAGGAAATGGCACAGGATCGCGGCATGCCCGATCCCGCGGATGCCGAAACGGTGGACGATGGCTGAATTCACTACACTTGCCAGCATCATCGAGCCGGCCATCACGCCGAATATCAGCGAATAGGTTGCGCCAGCCCCGAAATGTTCGCCAATCAGCTGTTGCGAGCTATTGATGAAGCCGAAGTGCGCCCCGAAAATCAGTGCCATGCCAATAACGTAACCGATCGATCGACGGTTGCTCAGGACGATCCGAACGTTCCCCAGCAATTCGACGACACTGTGGGCCTGGCGTTTCGCCGGAGGCAGGGTTTCTTCCAAACGGAAGTAATACCATGTCGATACCCCCACCGAAAGCAGACCGATCGCTACGAAGATCGCCCGCCATCCGGCCAAAGTCATGATCGCGTAGCCCAGACTTGGCGCGAGGGTCGGAACGGCCATGAACAGCATCGCGACAAAGGCCTGCAGCTTGGCCATGCCTTCGCCCTGGTAACGGTCGCGAATGATTGCCAGCGGAAGCACGGTCAGGGCGGATGAGGCAAAGCCCAGCAGCGCGCGCGCCACCAGTAGAACGGCAAAATTTGTCACGAAGGCGCAAAGCAGATTGATGAGGGCGAAGGCAGCCATGCAAGCCAACAGCACCGGCCTCCGTCCCAATCGGTCTGAAATCGTGCCAGGTACCAGCGAAAACAGGCCGGAACTGATCAGGAATGCGCCGATCACCCATTGCCGGTGGTTCGACCCGGTTTCGCCCAGATCGGACGCGATAACCCCAAGGGCTGGAAGCAGTGTTGTGAAACCTAGCGATTGCAGTGCCTGAATCATCGCCATCATCGCGATAAATTCGCCCCTACCGATGGACCGTGCGGGCGAGGGCGACAGAATGCCGCCCAGGTTTGGGGATTGAATGTCAGTCACAATGGTATCGGGAACCCGTCAGAAACTGTCCAAGTATGACCAGGCTATCCGGACCAGCCGATTGCACGGCTCGCCTCCATCGCCGCCGCGCGAATCCGCTCGATTCTGGGCTTCGTGTAGAAATTCTTGTCCTGAACGCGCGAGAGTATGCTCATCGTCGCGACCAGCTTGTTATCGGGATCGAATACCGGCACGCTCACCGCCGACAGTCCGGGAACAACCGTACCCAGCGTGCTCGCGTAACCCATTTCGCGCGCCTTCACTGTCTGTACTTCCAGTTCCTTGTCGTCAATCACCAGTCCCCCTGCCCGCTCTGAATCGATGATTGGCTGGGTCAATGCGCGCGGACAATGAGTAAGGAATAGGATTCCCGTCGACGAAGCCTGAACCGGCAGAACCGAGCCAATGTGCAAGCTCGTGAACAAGGGAAGACCGCCATCGATCCAGCGGATGACGGTTGGCCCATAACTACCCCATACCGACAGCAAGCCGGTGGTTTGCAATTCCTCCAAGACCGAAGCGAGATGGTTCCCGGCAATTTGCACCGGATCGACCCGCGCCAGCGCGGCCACGCCGAGGCGGACCGCAAAGGCACCCAGCGCATATCGGCTGCTCTGGGCATTCTGCTCGACGACGCCGGTATTGACGAAGGCCAGCAGATAGCGGTGAGTCTGGCTGCGTGACAGGCCCGATTTCTCGGCAACCTCGCGAAGATGTGCGCCGTCTTTGCCGCAATCAATCAACGCCTTGAGGACGCGCACACCGATTTCGACGGACTGGATGGCCTTGCGCGGCTGCTCATTCAACGTGTTGCCGTTGGCTGTTCCAGATGCCGATTCTTTCTGATCATCGCTCTCTGTCCAGGGGATGGCTTGATGATCGTCAATTGTGTTCATGGGGAAACCTCATTCGCGCTTTTCCGAAAGCAGGGACTTCAACTTTCACAATGGGAAAAATATTGCACATTGTCCAACGAATCGTTTATAGTCTTTGGAATTCGTCGAGCGGCACAGCCAAACGTGCCCACAGAGCAAGACGTCAACTCAAAGTGGCGCAGCAATGCCGGAGAGGAAAGAAGTTTGACAATGGCGGCAACGACGTTTCCCACATCGACCGACGAGCATTTCGAACGGTTGCGGCAGGCGCCCGTCCTGGCGCTGCCGACGGCGCTGTTGTTCGTTGTTTCCATGGCGGGAATCGCCACGACCTGGTATCTTGCGCTGAACGCGATGATCCCGCTGTGGGTGGGTGCGATCGCCAACGGCGTCATCACCTATCTGCTGTTCAGCGTCATCCACGATGCTTCGCACAAGTCGTTGTCGAGCGTTGGCTGGATCAACGAATCGATCGGCGCGATCGGCCTGTTCTTCCTCTTCCCCTACGCCCCGATGGTGCTGCTGCGCTGGGTTCACAACAAGCATCACACCCATACCAACGGCCCCAAGGATCCCGACAGGTTCGAGCATGAATCCCCGATTTGGCAGATTCCCTTCCGCTGGAGCTTTTTCGACGGGGCCTACATCTGGTACTTCGTCAAGCACGGACAAAATGTGCGCAAGAAGCATGGCACCGAACTGATTGTGTTCTATTCGTTCCTGATGCTTCTGTTCGTCGCCGCGCTCTACTTCGGGTTCGGGTGGGAACTGTTCATGCTGTGGTTCGTGCCGTCGCGGATCACGCTGTTCATCATCGCGATCGTCTTCGTGATCCTCCCGCACCATCCCGCGATCATCGCGCAGGAAGAAGACCCCTATATGGCGACCACCATGCGGTTCGGCTGGGAATGGCTGCTGAACCCGCTGCTTGTCTATCAGAACTATCACCTGATCCATCATCTCTGGCCGGAGATCCCGTTCTACCGGATGCACAAGGCCTATTACCTCAAGTACGACGAAATCAACCAGCAGCGCATCCCGCGCCAGAAGGCCTTTGGCCTGAAGCCCGAGAACTATGACGAACACTTCGCAGTTCGGCGGGAACTCGACCAGGCCCAGGGCAAGGCTTTGCCTGCTTGAAGAATTGCCAGCCGGGCCACCCAAACGGCCCGGCTGAGTCGCAAGATCGGGGCGCCGATGGCCAAACAACTCCACCTTGGCGCGTTCATGCGCCCGGTCAGCATCCACACCGGGGCCTGGCGCTATCCAGGCGCGATCCGCGACGCGAATTTCAACCTGGCCGCGATCCAGCGCTTCATCCGCAGCCTTGAAGCTGCCAAGTTCGATTACTTCTTCATGGCCGATCATCTTGGTGTGCTGAACCTGCCGCGCCATGCCTTGATGCGCAGTCATACTGTGACCTCGTTCGAACCGTTCACGCTGCTCTCCGCGCTAGCCGGGGTGACTTCGCGGATCGGCCTCGTCGCGACCGCCTCGACCACCTACGACGAGCCGTTCCACGTCGCGCGTCGGTTCGCCTCGCTCGATCACATCAGCGGCGGGCGCGCGGGCTGGAACGTGGTGACGACATCCAACCCGGACAGCAGCCGCAATTTCGGACTCGACGCGCAGCCCGACCACGCCGCGCGCTATCACCGCGCGCGGGAGTTTTACGATGTGGTCAGCGGGTTGTGGGACAGCTTTGCCGACGACGCCTTTGGGATGGACCCGGGCTCGGGCATCTATTTCGATCCCGACCGGATGCACACGCTGAACCACAAGGGTGAGCATTTCTCGGTCAGCGGCCCGCTCAACATTGCCCGCCCGGTGCAGGGCTGGCCGGTGATTTTCCAGGCCGGCGCATCGGACCCAGGACGCCAGTTGGCCGCCGAAACCGCCGAGGCGGTCTTTGCGGCGGAATCGACCCTGGAGGGCAGCAAAGCCTATTATGCCGACGTCAAGGCGCGCGCGACGGCGGTCGGGCGCAATCCCGACCACATCAAGATCATGCCGGCCGTCTTCCTGGTGGTTGGGGATACCGTCGAGGAAGCCCGCGCAAAGCGGGCGAAGCTCGACAGCCTGGTCCACTACGACAGCGGCATCCATTCACTGTCGGGCATGCTCGGCCACGACGTATCGGGCTTCGATCCCGACGGTCCCTTACCGGAAATTCCCGGATCCAACGCCAGCAAGAGCTCGCGCCGGTTCATGATCGAACTGGCCCGGGCGGAGAACCTGACAATCCGCCAGCTTGCTGCCAAGGCCGGTAGCTATGGCGGTCTGACCTTTGTCGGCACCGCCAGGACCATCGCCGACGAGATGCAGCACTGGCTGGAGCAGGGCGCCTGCGACGGCTTTACCACCATGTTCCCCTACCTACCGGAGGGCCTGGAAGACTTCACCGGCAAGGTCGTGCCCGAATTGCAGGCGCGGGGCCTGTTCCGCTCCGAATACGAAGGTGACACGCTGCGCGATCATCTCGGCTTGCCGCGCCCGGAAAACCGGTTCTTCTCCTGACCCGATGAGCAGGATCGTCATCATCGGCGGCGGGGCGATCGGCAGCTTCCTGAGCGCGCGGCTTCATGAAGCGGGACACGATATCTTGCTGGTCGCCCGGGGCGAGCGGCTTGAGATGCTGCAGGCCGAAGGCGTCCGCCTGCTCGAAGGCAAGACCGATCGGCAAGTGCGCGTGCCGGTATCCGGCGCCTGCGATCCTGGGGCGTCACCGGATCATGTCATCCTCGCTACCAAGACCTTCCAGCTCGAATCGGCGCTGGAACTGCTCGAACCGCTGAATGAAGCCCGCTTCACGCTGCTGACGGTCCAGAACGGGGTCGAGGCCCCCAAAATCGCCCAGGCTGCCCTCCCCCGCACCGAAGTCCTTGGCGCTCGCATGCATGGATTCTTCGAGCTGGAAGAGGGAATCGTGCGTCATACCGGCGTTCCCGCCACCCTGATTGCCGGCCAGGTCGCGGATCGCGCAACAGCACCGGCTTCAGCTGCCGGCGCGGCGTCTCTCGCTGGCGATCTTCGCGTCGCTTCAATCCCGACCAAGCTGGTTCCAGACATGCGCCCGGCGCTGTGGGACAAGTTTATGATGGCGGCGACGATCGGCGGCGTGGCCCCCGCATTCGGACTGAATGTCGGTGAGGTGCTGGCCCATCCGCAAGCCAGCGCCTTGCTTCGGGATGCCATGACTGAGGTGGTACAAGTTGCGGCGGCGCTCGCCATCGATCTCCCGTCTGGTTGCATCGCGGAGAAGCTGGAGTTCATCGCCCGCTTTCCGCCAGGCGTCACCAGTTCGCTGCAACGCGATCTCGAAAGCGGCAGACCTTCGGAATTCGCTCACCTCACCGGCGCGATTCCTCGTTTCGCCCGGCAGGCAGGGCTGCCCTGCCCTGCGGCAGACGATGTTATTGCGCGGTTGCGCGCCCGTGGACTACGCCTTGACTGATCCGGCGGTTTCCCGCTCAACCGCGCGCACGGCAAACCAAGCGCCCGCGACAATCACTGCGTGCGCTGCCAAGGTCGTCAACCCGACCCACCAAGCCTCACCGCTCCAGACAATGCTATAGATGTCCCAGGCCGAACCGACCAACTCGGTCAGCACGATCACCGGGACGAGCGCGCGGTAATGCATCGGGTCGCGAGCACCCCATAGTGCCACGACGCCGATCGCGGCCAACTGGACGCCGACGATCAGCCATGCGTCGAGCAACAGGCCGAACATCGGCGTCCCCTGCCCCAGCGCGATCCCAGGGTAGATCAACGGCAGCGCCCCGCCGTAGACCGGAGGCCAGAGCAGCACGAGATTGCAGAGATACCAGATCCCCACGGCGATCAGGAATGTGCGCAGCGTTTTCATGGTGGTTCCTCAGGCGATCGCGAAGATGTCCGATGTGGTGCAGGCGATGCGCGCATCCTTGTGCGGCGCGTAGTCGGGATCGTTCATGAAGGCGTCGATCGCCTCCATCGAGGGGAACTCGATCACGACGACATAGTCCGGCTCGGTTCCTTCGCCCTCGTAACGGACAAACTGGTTCGAGCGGCAGACCAATTCCCCGCCGTGCCGTCCGACCAGCGCCGGAACCGCGGCCATATAGTCTGCCACCCAGGCTTCGTCGTGCGACTTGATCGATCCGATGAAATAGGCAGCCATCAACCTGTTTCCTTTCGTCATGGCCAGGATCGCCAGCCTTCAGGCTAGAATCCCAGCAACTTGGTGCGGACTGCCTCTGCAAATCCGGCGGTTGTCCCATTGCCGCCAAGATCGGGGGTCCTGGCAATATCAGGAGCAATGAGCGAGGCTTCGAGCGCGCGCATC
>JBEGJL010000026.1:0-5091 GCA_041184605.1 Pseudomonadota bacterium | reverse complement strand
ACCGAGTTCCGCCCCGAACACGGCCCACGGCTCGACGGCAGGCCCAGCCCGCTCTTTGGCGAAGGCGGCGGTGACCAGCTGGTCCCGCAGCGCCCCATGCCGCTGCCAATTGGCGAAACCGCCGAAAACTCCGGCTCCAATGCCTTTGCTGTCGCTCCCAAGCGATCGGGGGATGGCGTAACGCGGCTCATTTCTAACAGCCACCAGCCCTGGCGCGGTGGCGTTGCCTGGTATGAGCTGCGGATTTCGAGCGATCAGGGCTGGAACTTTGCCGGGGCAACCTTCCCCGGATCGCCCTTTCCGTTTCTGGGTCACAATGCCAACCTGGGCTGGACCAATACGGTCAACCGGCCCGACCTGATTGACGTCTTCCAGCTGGAGCTGGACCAGAGCGGCACCCGCTACAAGCTTGACGGCCAATGGCAGCCGCTGCGCAAGGAACGGGTCTGGTTGCCGGTCCGCTTCGGCCCATTCGTGTTGCCGATCCCCAAGACGATTTGGCGCAGCGCGCACGGCCCGGCAATGGTCAACGCCCGCGGTGCCTTCGCCGTCCGCTATGCCGGGATGGACCGGATCGACAGCGTCACGCAGTATTACCGCATCACCAAGGCACAGGACTTTGCCCAGTGGCAGGCCGCGATGGCGATGCAGGCGGTGCCCGCAACCAACTTCATCTATGCCGACAAGACCGGCACGATTGCCTATTGGTACAACGCCGCCCTGCCCGACCGTAAGGCCGGGCCGAACTGGCGCGGAGTTGTGCCAGGCAATCGATCTGACCTGATCTGGAAGGGCCCGATCGCCTGGGACAAGGTACCCAAGCTGGTCAATCCGGCTTCCGGCTTCCTGTTCAATTCGAACAACACTCCGCTGATTGCCGCTGGCCCGGGTAGCGAGCTTGATCCCGCGAAGATCCCGGCCATCTGGGGGGTCGAAACCGACTTGACCAACCGGAGCCTGCGGGCGGTAAAACTGCTGTCGAGCACGCCGCGGATCGGGCGTGAGGAGCTGCTGCGGATCAAGTACGATACGGGCTATGAGCGCAGCGGCTATGTCGCCTGGATGCTCGATGGGATTGCCAAGCTGAAATTGTCGGGTGACCTGGCTGACGCACAGCGTCTGCTGGCCGGGTGGGACATGACCGCCGACGGCAAGGGCAACGGTGCCGATGCGCTGGCGGTGATGGTGTTAGAACCGGCGATGAAGGCCAGTTATGGCCTGAAGGCGCCGCCTGAGCCGAAAGCCGTCTTGTCTGACGCCGTCACACACCTGAAGAAGTACTTCGGCCGGATCGATCCACCCTTGGGGGAGGTCCTGCGTGTGCGCCAGGGCAAGGTCGATCTGCCGATGGACGGCGGCGGAGACACGCTGCGCGCCGCCACTGATTGGGATGTCGATTCCGACGGTCGCCTCTCGGTCAAGCACGGCGACAGCTTCGTAATGCTGATCGAATGGGACAAGGCCGGCCGGGTCCATTCGGAATCGATCCAGCCCTATGGCGCGGCGACAACCCGCCCTGCCAGTCCGCACTATGCCGACCAGGCCGCGCTGTTCACCGCGAAGCGAATGAAGCCGGTCTACTTCGACCGCACCAGCATCCTGGCTCATGCCCGCAGCCGCGAGGTGATCCGCAACTGAATTCCGGCACGACGTTTTCTGTCCCTCCTGAATTCACAGGTCCGAGACAATCGGTCGTTGGTCGAAAACCGGCTAAAGACAAGCTGGCAGGCGCTGACCGCTCTGCTAGCCTCTACCCAACGCATTCAAAAAGGGGCTTAACATGCCACGATTCGTTACTGCATCGATCCTCGCGCTTGCCATTGCCGGAACGCCAGCCCTAGCCAAGGACAAGGGGGGCGAACCGCAACCGGCACCGCTCTCGGCACTCGTCAAGTCGGTCAGCATTCCCTACCAGCAGTTCACCCTGCCCAACGGATTGCGGGTGCTGGTCCATACCGACCGCAAGGCTCCGGTGGTGGCGGTCTCGGTCTGGTACGGCGTGGGCTCTAAGCACGAGCCCAAGGGCAAGACTGGTTTTGCCCACCTGTTTGAACACCTGATGTTCAATGGGTCGGAAAACGCTTCGGGCGATTTTTTCAAGCCGTTGCAGGAAGTCGGCGCGACCGATTTTAACGGCACGACCTGGTTCGATCGCACCAACTATTTTGAAACCGTCCCGACCGGCGCGCTCGATCGTGCGCTGATGCTGGAAAGCGACCGGATGGGTTACCTGCTCGGCGCAGTGACGCAGGAAAAGCTGACCAACCAGATCGGCGTGGTCCAGAACGAGAAGCGCCAGGGAGACAACCAACCGTTCGGTCTGGTCGAGTACGAGCAGTACGAGAACCTCTATCCTTCGGGTCACCCCTATCACCACTCGACCATCGGTTCGATGGCGGACCTCAGCGGGGCCAGCCTCGATGACGTCAAGCAATGGTTCCGCGACAATTACGGGCCCAATAATGCGATCCTGGTCCTGGCTGGCGACATCGACCTGGCGACGGCCCAGGCCAAGGTCACCAAGTGGTTCGGTGCCATCCCCAGCGGGCCCAAGATCAAGCCGGTAAGCGTGCCGGTGCCTGACTTGCCCGCGCCAATGGCCAAGACGATCAAGGATCAGGTTGCGACCACGCGGATTTACCGCATGTGGGCCATCCCCGGCCTCGACAATCCGGAATACCTCTCGCTGGTCGCCGGTGGTTCGGTCCTGGGCGGGCTCGCCAGTTCACGCCTCGATGATGCGCTCGTGCGCCAGCAGAAGGTGGCCGTCGGCGTGACGGCGGATGCCCAGATCTTCGCCCAGGGCGGTCAGTTCGTGGTACACGCCGATGTTAAACCCGGCACCGACCCGGCAATCGTCGCCGCCGCGCTGGATGCGGAACTGGCCAAGTTCCTGCGCGAAGGGCCGACCCAGGATGAACTGAATCGCGCCACGACGACCTATGCCGCTAACGAAATCCGCGCGATGGAATCGGTCGGCGGCTTCGGCGGCAAGGCCCCGACCCTGGCCGAAGGCCTGCTGTATAATGGCACACCGGACCATTACCGGCTCGAGCTGGAGCAGATGGCCAAGCTGACCCCTGCCAAGGTTCAGGCAACCATGCAGAAGTGGCTTTCACGCCCGGTCTTTGCCCTGACCGTTGAACCCGGGACACGGACCGAAGGCGGCGAGAACCGGGGTGGCTATGTTGTCTCGCCTGACGGTTTGGGTGCCCGCCCGGCCTTCTTCCGCGACCCGATGTTCCCGCTGGCGGGTGCCGCCGGCGCGCCGGTCGCAGCCGAGGCCGACCGCTCAAAGCTGCCGGAAGTCGGAACGCTGACCCCACTCGATTTCCCCACCATCGAACGGGCCAAGCTGTCGAACGGCATGCAGGTCTATTTCGCCCGCCGCGCCGCCGTGCCAGTGGTCTCGGTCCGCGTCTCGTTTGATGCAGGCTTTGCCGCCGATCCCAAGTCGGCGCTCGGCACCCAGGCGTTGCTTCTGCGGCTGATGAACGAAGGGACCGAACAGCTCAACTCGACGGAGCTGGCCCGTGCCCGCGAACGCCTTGGCGCCAATATCCGTGGCTTCGCCGATACGGATAACACCTCGTTCCAGCTCGATACGGTCAGCCCCAATCTGGCCCCGTCGCTCAAGCTATTCTCTGATTTCATCCGCCGCCCGGCCCTGTCTCCGGCTGAGCTTGAACGGGTTCGCGTGCAGCAACTTGCGGCGATCCGGGCAGAGCTGAAGAACCCCGGTCCGATTGCCGGCCGCGTGCTCCAGCCGCTGCTCTATGGCAAGGATCACCCCTATGGCATCGCGCCGACGGGCACCGGCGACCCGGCCGTGGTTGAGAAGCTGACCCGTGACGAGCTCAAGGGCTTTCACGATCAATGGTTCCGCCCCGATACGGCCAAGATCTTCGTCACCGGCAATACCACCCTGGCCGAAGTGACCAAGTTGCTCGAAGCCAGCTTTGCCGACTGGAAGGCTCCGGCCGCGCCGGCCCCGACCAAGAACTTCAACGTGGCGATCCCCACCCAGTCCGAGCGGATCGTCCTGGTTGATCGTCCAGCCTCGCCGCAGTCGCTGATCCTGGCGGGCAAGGTCCTACCCGTAAAAGGCACGGACGATCTGCTGACGCTGCGCTCTGCCAATGATATTCTGGGCGGCAACTTCCTCTCACGGATCAACATGAACCTGCGCGAAACCAAGGGTTGGTCCTATGGCGCCGGCAGCGGCATTGGTAACACGCAGGACCGCGTCACCTTCCGCGTGCAGGCTCCGGTCCAGGCTGACCGTACGGGGGATTCGATCGCCGAAATCCGCAAGGAGCTGACCAGCTTCCTGACCACCAACGGCGTCAGCGCCGAGGAACTCGGCTGGTCGACCACTGGCAGCGCGCGCGAACTGCC
The DNA here is from genome assembly GCA_041184605.1 of Pseudomonadota bacterium. Taxonomy (GTDB): domain Bacteria; phylum Pseudomonadota; class Alphaproteobacteria; order Sphingomonadales; family Sphingomonadaceae; genus Novosphingobium. The sequence continues at coordinate 693 of JBEGJL010000026.1, read as the reverse complement.
GGGATCGTTCGAAACCTCGGGCGATGTGCTGGGCGGCCTCGTCAGCATCGTCAACTTCAAGCGCCCCGACAATTGGTATGAAACGCTCGCGGATCGCTACAAGGCGATGACCGTGGCTGATCTGGATGCCAAGGCCCGCGAAATGAAACTGGGCGAAGGCCTGGTCTATGTCGTGGTGGGCGATGCCAAGGTGGTGGAGCCGCAGTTGAAGCAGCTGGGCCTGCCGGTCGAGGTGGTGCCAGCCGCCAAGTAAGCCTCGTCCTGCCCGCTCCGCGCCCGATTGACAGCGGCGCGCGGGCGGGCGAGGAAGGGTTACTTACCCCCTTGTAAGTTGAGGAGAGATTCGATGTCGATTGCGGGCACTTATGAATGCATCACCAAGACCCCGATGGGCGACCAGAAGAGCGAGTTTACCATCGAGGTGAACGGTGACACCTTCACCGGCAAGAACACCGGCGCCATGGGTTCGATGGATCTTGAGAACGGCAAGATCGACGGCAACAAGCTGACCTGGTCGATGAAGATGACCGTCCCCATGCCGATGACGCTGGAAGGCGAAGCCACTGTCGATGGCGACACCATCACCGGCGGCGTCAAGGCCGGCGCATTTGGCACCTTCGCGATGAGCGGCACCCGCAAGGGCTGAGCCTGCTGCGAGGCAGATTTAGAAAGGGCGCCGGAGGGGAAACCTCC
>JBEGJL010000025.1:0-3660 GCA_041184605.1 Pseudomonadota bacterium | reverse complement strand
CATCATCCAGGGTGCGCAGGACACTGTGGTTACGCCGGGCGCCGTGCAGAAGCTGGTCGATAAGCTGCGCACGCAAAAGCACATCACGATCCATCACGATGAAGTGCCGCGCGCCAACCATTTCTTTGAGAACGAGCTCGACGACATGATGCGCGCGGTCGACAATTACCTCGACATGCGGCTCGCTCCGGACTGTCCGATCCGCTGATGCTTTAGGCAGGCTTGTCGCCTGCCCTCGCCACCGGTGCTTCGCCGCCATCATAAGGCACAGTCCAGATTGCCACGTTGATCCCTGCGACCAAGGCCAGGATCACGAGCAATACCGCTTTCCGGCGCTCCCCCCGGCGCCATTGCAGCATGGCACCGGCCAGCATCAGCAGGACTGCGAGGGTCAACAGCGATAGTACGGTTGTGATCATGGCATGAGCTGGTCGGCGATCCAGACGGATGCGTCAAGCCAAGAGGCGACTGCAAGAGGGTTTGACAGGGCCATGGCCGCAACGCACGATGGCGGCATGCAAAATGTCTCGTTCTCGCGCCGCCACACCCTTGGTCTACTGGGGGCCTCAACCGCTGCCGCTATCCTGCCCGGGTGCGCAAACCGCATTGCGGGAGCACCGACTGCGCCCGGCGGTGCTGCCGCATTGCTTGATTCGCTGGCCTGGGAACTGATTGAACAGAATCCGGAATCGGCAACCTCGTTGGGGATCGACACGGGCGATCACGCTGCCTTGCGCGGTAAGCTGGGGGATCGGTCCGCCGCCGGTCAGCAGGCCATGGCGGCACTGCTTCGTCGCAGCCTCGCCAGGGTCGAAGCCGTGAATGCCGAAGCGCTCGATCCTGATACGCGGACAAGCCTGGCCGTTGTGCGCAGCGCCTTCCGCGCCTCGTTGAAGGGTTTTGCGCTGCCCTATGGTGATGTTGCCGTAGGTGGCTGGCGCAACACGCCCTATGTCGTGATCCAGAACGTCGGCGGCTATCTCGACGTGCCGCGGTTCCTGGATAGTGACCACCCGGTCCGCAATTCCAGTGATGCCGAGGCCTATCTTGCCCGGCTGGGCGCCTTCCCGGCGCTGCTGGATGGCGAACTCAGCCGAATTCAGTCTGCCCGCGCAATGGGCGTGGTGCCGCCGTCCTTCTTGCTCGACAAGGCGATCCGGCAAATGAGTGCCCAATTGGCAGGATTGCGTGACGGTGGTGACCTGACCCGATCCCTGGTTCGCCGCACGACGACGATTCCCGGCGATTGGGAGGCACGCGCCAAAGCCCTTTCCACCGGACCGATCGCCGCTGCGCTAGAGCGGCAGCTTGCGGAACTCAAGCTCCAACGCGGCATGGCGACCAGCGATGCCGGGATGTGGGCACGCCCGCACGGTGACGAATGGTATGCCTGGGGTCTGTCCGCCAGCACCACGACCAACCGCTCGCCGGACGAGGTTCACCAGATCGGGCTTGAGCAACTTGCCATGCTGCATGGCCGGATGGATCCGATCCTGCGGTCGTTGGGCTATACCAATGGCACGGTGGGTGAACGCATGACCGCCTTGGGCAAGGACCCGCGCTTCCAATTTTCCAACGACGACAAGGGCCGCGCCGAGATTGTTGCGCTGATGCAATCCAAGGTCGATTACATGCGCGCACAAGCGCCGCGCGCTTTCGGCCATCCGGTCAAGGGCAACCTTGAGATTCGCCGCCTGCCCCCGGCCGAGGAAGCCGGCGCGCCCGGTGCCTATGGTGGCGCCGGTTCAATCGACGGATCGATCCCTGGCAAGATCTGGATCAACCTCAGCACGACCGAGCTGCACAGCCGCTACAGCCTGCCAACCCTTGCCTTTCACGAAGGGATTTTCGGTCACGTCTGGCAGGGTGAATATGCCAATCGCCTGCCGCTGATCCGGACACTGCTGGCCTTCAATGCCTATTCCGAAGGTTGGGCGTTGTACGCCGAAACGCTTGGTGATGAGCTGGGCGCCTATGATGGCGATCCGGTTGGGCAGTTGGGCTATCTCCAGTCGATCGCGTTCCGCGCCTGTCGCCTGGTGGTCGACACAGGCCTCCATGCCAAGCGCTGGACCCGCGAGCAGGCGATTGACTGGTTTGCGAACACCAATGGCTCCGGCCGCGCCGAGGTTTCAAGCGAAGTCGACCGCTATTGTTCCTGGCCTGGCCAGGCCTGTGGCTACAAGATCGGCCACAGCGAAATTCTGAACCAGCGGGAGCGGGCCAAGGCGGCCTTGGGTGCGAAATACGATCTGCGCGACTACAACGATGCCGTGGTCGGCGGCGGTAATGTGCCGCTTGATGTCCTCGCGCAGAATGTCGATCGCTACATCACCGCCAAGCAAGGTTAGAGCGGGGCGAGATCGGGCGCGACCCAGCTGCGCCGCGCCGCAACCGAGAACAGAACTTCGCGGCTGTAGAATCGCAGCGGCCAATCGCGCGCGCCCACTGCGCTCACCAAGAGTGCGTTGACCCGTTCAACCAGCCCCCCGGCGCCGGTTTCAGCCAGAAATCGACGTACCCCGCAGATGTAAAGCTGCGTCAGGGTCTCATGGTAGCCCTGGGTGTCATCGTTCACCCCGCCGACGCTTTCATTATAGCGAAGGATGAACGCACGGAGGTCACGTTCCGGCTGAATATCGGGCCGCTCGGTCAGCAACCACAGGCAGGCGGCGAGGTGCGCCTCATGCGTCCAGTCGGCGCGCGGCAGGGTACAGTCAAGCAGGCCGGTGCCGATGCGGCGCACGTCCTCGGCATCGGCAAACAGTCGGATCGGGTAGTCAGGCATGGGGAACTCCGGGTCTCTTCAAGAGGCCCGGAGGTTCCGGGCCAGATCAGGCGGCGGTGGGAGCCGCTTGGCGAACGCTTTCGTCAACGTGGTCGGCAAATTGCGCGAAATTGTCGATGAACTTGCGGACGAGGTCCTGCGCAGTCCGGTCATATTCGGCGCCATCGGCCCAGGCGCCGCGGGGATCGAGCAGCTTGCTGTCGACACCCGGCACGGCCACCGGCACTTCAAAGCCGAAGTTTGGATCCTTCTTGAACTCGGCATTGTTGAGGCTGCCATCCAGCGCCGCATTCAGCAGCGCACGGGTTGCCTTGATCGGCATGCGGCTGATCCCGGGCATCGTTGCCTTGCCACCGGACCAGCCGGTGTTGACCAGCCAGCACTTCACCCCGCCCTTGGCGATCCGTTCCTTGAGCAGATTGCCATAGACCGACGGGTGACGCGGCATGAACGGCGCGCCGAAACAGGTGCTGAAGGTCGCTTCCGGCTCAGTCACTCCAATTTCGGTCCCGGCAACGCGCGCGGTGTAGCCCGAAAGGAAGTGGTACATCGCCTGATCCGGCGTCAGCCGCGCGATCGGCGGGAGCACGCCATAGGCATCCGCAGTCAGGAAGATCAGGTTGGCCGGAACCGGTCCAAGGTTGTCTTCCGAAGCGTTCGGAATGAAATCGATCGGATAGGAACCGCGGCTGTTCTCTGCCAGCGAGTTGTCATCGAAATCGAGCTCGCGCGTTTCGCGATCGATCACCACGTTTTCAAGGACCGTACCGAAACGCTTCGTGGTGGCGAAGATTTCCGGCTCTGCCTCGGGCGAAAGGCGGATCATCTTAGCATAGCAGCCGCCTTCGAAGTTGAAGACCGCGGTATCGGAC
>JBEGJL010000024.1:0-6881 GCA_041184605.1 Pseudomonadota bacterium | reverse complement strand
CGGAAGCCCCGCCTCGACCGCCAGTTCCGCCAGGCGCACCGCCAGCGAGGGATCGCGCTCCGAAGGCTTGAGGATGAAGGCGTTGCCGGTCGCGATCGCCGGCGCCAGCATCCACAGCGGGATCATCGCCGGGAAGTTGAACGGGGTGATCCCCGCGCCGATCCCCAGCGGCTGGCGCAGCGAGGTGACGTCGATCCCCGGCCCGGCGCCATGGGTGAAATCGCCCTTCAGCACATGCGGCAGGCCGCAGCAGAATTCTACTACTTCGAGCCCGCGCTGGATATCGCCCTTGCTGTCGGCGATCACCTTGCCGTGTTCGGCGCTGAGCAGCGCGGCCAGCTCGTCCATGTTGCGTTCGACCAGCGCCTTGAATTCGAACATCACGCGGGCGCGGCGCTGCGGGTTCATCGCGGCCCAAGCCGGCTGCGCGGCCTGCGCTGCGGCCACCGCGCGGTCCAGCGCATCGGCCCCGCCCAGTACGACCTCGGCCTGTTGCCCGCCGTTATTTGGGTCCATCACCGCATGCTTGCGGGTTGGAAGGAGGCCTGCAGTTCCGCCCTGGATGAAATGGTCGATCAAGCGCACTGGCGAATCCTTTTCAGATGTTTCGTTCGCTTTCCCACTGGCCGTCAAAATTTCCGCAGACAACAAGCATTTTTGCGTTTATGATCTGCATTTATGCAGACTACGGATTGGAGCGACCTACAGGTATTCCTGGCAATTGCCCGAACCGGGCAATTGGCCCGAGCGGGTGCGGCATTGGGCGTTGATGGAACTACGACCGGTCGTCGCCTTCGCCGCCTTGAGGCTAGGATCGGTGCTATTCTTTTTGAGCAAACGCGCGAAGGACAAGTCCTGACCGAGGCGGGCGAGCGGCTGTTGGTCCAGGTTGAGGCAATGGCTCAGTCCGCATCCGCGATCGATGAAGCCAGAGGGGGAAGTGCGGGCATCCATCTCACCGGCATACTGAGGATCAGCGTGTCAGAAGGGTTCGGGTCTTGGTTTCTGGCCAGTCACATTCCTGATTTCGTCAAAGCTCATCCGTCCCTCACTCTCGACCTCGTAGCCAACAGTGGATTTCTCAGTCTATCGAAGCGTGAAGCAGACGTAGCGGTAATGCTTTCGCGTCCGACCGGGGGGCCGGTTGTCGCGAGAAAACTTAGCGACTACGCGCTGCGTCTCTACGCCACCCCGCAGTATCTCGCCGAAGCGGGGACGCCGAAGGATCCCGCCGATCTGGTCAAAGGCTACCGCCTGATTGGCTACATTCCAGACCTGATTTACGCCCCTGAATTGCGCTATCTCGATGAGATCCACCCCGACCTTTCGATCTCTCTCAGGTCATCGAGCATCAATGCGCAACACCAGCTCATCTCTGCGGGTTCTGGAATCGGGGTATTGCCCTGCTTTATTGGTGATTCTGATCCAAGACTTGTTCCTGTCCTACCCTCGAAGCGGATCGTGCGAACATTTTGGCTTGTAACGCACAAGGACACCCACCAGCTCGCGCGGATCAAGGCTGGACGAGATTGGATACTGCAGGCGGTCCAGGCAAATCGATCAGCCTTGCTTCCAACTCATTCAGATTGATTGTGTCGGGAAGTCGGCAGCATTTGCCCTTGGTTGCCAGCGCGAACCTTCAATGTTTCTCGCTCCTTTTTTCCGATACACTATCGTCTCAACGGGATTCACACCGTCGTGCATACTCTGGTTGGGCACCCGCATTCCTTCTACTTCCAGCGAAATTCGAGTGTGGGTCTGGGTGTGGGTCTGGCGCGGTCGATAAAAAATATCGAAGGTAAAACAGAAGGATAGCTGTTGATCGGGCGGACACCCTCTCCGCCATTTGCCAAATAAGGCCCAAATTCAAACTCAGTTTGAGGCCTCATTTTCCTAGAATATAACGTATTTACAAGGAATTCCGACGATTTTTGGTTGGTTTCAGTCGAGAGCTTTGCAACCATATAATCATTCGAAAAATCGTGGAATCGAATGCCTGCCATTGTGATTTTTGCGAACCACAAAATGCACCCTCAGAGCGAAACGGCGCAAATCCGCCATTTTTAAGGCCTAAAAAGCTCTCCACTAAATTGTGTTCAGTACGGTTTTTGAGCCGGCCACCATTGCTGCCTGCCTTCGGCCCAAGTGTGCGCCATTGACGTACTTTTGCGTCGAACTTAGCCAGCCCCATGACAAAGAGAAAAAGCGCCCTCGATGGGCTTAAGGTAACCGTGACTTATGTCGGCTCTGGCAACAAAAGCGGCAGGAAGCCTCGAGTCAAAGTTCCGCCCGTGAATGTCGCGGCTCTGCGCGCGAAAACCGGCTTGTCTCAGTTCGAGTTCGCCCAGAGCATTGGTGTACCCAAAGGCACGTTGCTCAATTGGGAACAGGGTCGCCGCGAGCCCACTGGGCCGGCGCAGGTCCTCTTGGCGATACTCGCAAAGAAGCCGTCGCTCGTGAAAGACCTTTTTGCCAACCGGCATGCCTACCAACCGCGACCTGATCGCACTTGGCTGCCTGGAGGACCGCATCCCGATGATATGACGCCCGACGAACGCCTGGCAGAGATTTGCGAGATCTTAGGGCTCGGTCTGTCGCGCCTTTTCAAGAAAGCGATCGATCAGTCTGATCCAAACTGACGAAATCTTTTTGCCTTGATTTGATCTAAGCTGACCGCTCCCTTTCCTGAAGCAATCCACGAGCGACAAGATGGAGAGATGCCCACCAGAGGGTGGTGAAATAGGACGATGATTATTGTCCAGTAGGTTGCCATGTCATTGGCAAATATTTTATCCACGAAGACGGCCAGCGGGGTGATCAGATCTGGAATCCCAGCCGCTATAAGGCTGTTGTTCAACGACACGACCGTCTTGAACATCAGTATAGCCGGCGCAAATGCAATGTAATGGAAGGCCGATACCGGGATCCGCTTGTCTGCGAACGGATTGAGATAGAAATAATTGAATACCGCGTGAGCAGGATGGGCGAGATAAGCGGGGTCGATCCGGTCACGCCGCTGCAGCGCCCACCACAGCATGCCGACTGAGAAAAGCAAAAGACCTCCGTTAACCGCGAGCAACCGCTCCACCGCCAGGAGACCGGCACCGTCGGAGACTGTGGCATTGAACTCTTGGCCGTTACCCTTACTTGCGGCCCATAAGGTGGAGGCTAAATCTGTCCCGGTAAGCGCCAAAAATCCCGCCACATATAAACGAATCCATTTCCTCATGTCGCGCTCCCCACCCAAATTTATCAATCCGGCCTGAGTTTTCGTAAATCGCAATTCTGAAATCTCAAGCACCGCTTGTTCTCTTTGCATACCGGCCGCAATCGGATCGCGCTTGGCTGCCTGGCGGACCGCATCCTGACACGATGACGCCAGAAGCGAGATGGGCAGAGATACTTCAAATTCTAAACACGGCGCGAACACGCTTGCAGGCAAAGACAGGTGACGCTGAAGGGGATAGAATTAAAGCTTAAGTCTCACGGCCAATCGCAATTGCCGGGGCTCGACGGGATGGATGTGCCGATCCTCAACGCCGCCTGCTGGCTCCCCAGGTAACCGCGAGGCATACCAATAGCTGATGTCCGGATCCTTGGCGTCAAACAGGTTCAATACGTCCAATCCAAGGCGCACCCTGCCAGACTCCCAATAGGCTCCCAGGTTCACAAGCGTTGTTGGTTGTGATCGCTGCGAACCATCCTCGATCAGCGGAGCACCTGCAAAATGCCGCAGGCGTGCCGTTAGCGTCGTTCGAGGTGAAACTTTGGCGCTGATCCCACCGCCAAGCACAAAAGGCGTCGCTCCCGGGATATGATCCTGCCCAGCCTCTACACCACGAAACCGCGCATGCGTCCACGATGCCGTTCCGTCCAAAGTCAGCCCATCGATGGGCCGCCAAAACAGCGCCAGTTCGCTGCCAAACCGCCGCGACGCATCATTGGGCTCCGTGGTTCCAGCATCTCCCACAAATACAAGTTCCGACGCCAGATCGAGCCAATAGCCAACCAGCGACGCGGTCAGGCGTGAGCGCTCAATCCGTGCACCGAGTTCTGCCCCACGGGAACGCGCGAAGACTGGAACCTGGTCTGCGGGCGCTCCACTCGCTGGATCCACCCGGATTGCAGCCCCGCGCACATCGTTGGAATGATAACCTTCGCCATAATTGGCGTAGAGCTCGATCCCGTCCCCCGCTTGCCATGCCAAGGCCGCCTTGGGCGTTACGATTGCGGCAGACCCCTTCCCAGAGTTCAGCGCTAGATCAGACTTCACATCATAGGCTATGGCATCACCACGCAGGCCAAGCACGAGGCGTAGCTTGGGCGCCAACGAGAGTTCGGCCTCGCCGTAAAGCCCCCCGCCAAATTCATCGACACGATCTTCGCGAACGGTGCCAACCACCTCTCCCATGACCGTATCGTAGAGCCCAACTTGGCCGATCCTGTCCCAGCGCGTGTCGGTACCAATGCGCCAAGTCACGCGGTCACCCTTGAACTCATGACGGATCGAGCCGCCGAAGACGCCGCGTCGATCAACCTGCCGGAACTGATCACCATTGACGGGATCATCGAGAAAGTAGGTGAAGTTCGAGGTGAGCTGTAAGCGCGATCCAATCGCATAGGCCGAGACGTGCGTATCCGCGAACTGGCCGTTGAATGTCAGCGCGATCCGTCCAGCTCGGCCACCAAGATCAGGATCGATAAAGCCATTGCGCGCTATCTGGCCAGAGGCGATCGCGCGTTCCGGCACCTGATCGGTCGAGGTCCAGCTATTGCCGTAGCCAGACAGGCCAAGTGACCAATTGACCGCTGTATATTTGAGCAGACCGTTAAACTTGCGCTGCCGCTCATCAAGCACCCATGGCCCATCGGAAAGGGTGGCATCCACTGCGCCCAGCAGCGCGCCGCTTCCCACATCGGCGCTCCCGGCCACCAAGCCGCGCCAATAGCCAAAAGACCCCCCCGTCACTTCGGCAATAGGGCCACTAAGCCGTGACTTGGTTACGAACCGCATCGATCCAGCAGAGGCAAAATCACCATCTGCAGCGTGGTAGGGTCCCTTTGCATAATCGATCCGCTCGACCATTTCGGGGATCAGGAAATTCAGGTCCAGATAGCCCTGCCCGTGCCCGTGGCTGCGCATGTTGATCGGTGCACCGTCGACATAACCAGCCAGATCGGTGCCGTGATCGAGATTAAACCCACGCAGAAAATACTGATTGGCCTTCCCTGAACCGGAATGCTGCGTAGCGATAAGGCCAGGCACATTTTCAGCCAGCTCGCCAACACGGCTGATCGGACGATTTTCAAAATCTGCATAGCCAACCACGCCTTCGGACCCGCTGGTCGCGATCCCGACCTGATCTATCGACCGACCATAAACGATGATTTCGTTTTCAATGGCACCTGGGGAAGCCTCGGCAAACGCCGGCGCGGCGGGCAGAGCCAATGCAACAGACAGCCATCGAACATTGATCATGGCCCTACTGCCGCCCTTCAATCTAAATATCATTTTAGCGCTGGTTACCAACCGATATGCCGAGCCATTTCGCCAAGCTCGCAAATCGGCGAATGATTAGCAACTCGATGAGCCACATCGCCAGCAGTGAGGCGGCAAGCAGCGGCAGAAAAGCAGCTAATACCAGGATTAGAGCTGCGATGCCCTTCAGCTTTGTCGGTGACGCCGAAGCCGGCGGAGCGCCAAGCTGCCCGTCGGGCTTCCGCCGCCGCCACATGACGAAACCCGTGATAGACAACGTCACAAGCATCAGGGCGGTTACAACACCGATAAGTTGGTTGAACCACCCGAACAGCTGACCTTCATGCCAAGCGACACCATAGCCGACCACCTGGTCGATGACGTGTTTGTCGGCAAACGTCTCGCGGGAGGTCTGATTGCCAGTCATTGGATCATAAGTCAGCGTTACGCGGAGCGGCCGGTTCTGAGTGTCAGATTGCACTGACCAGTCGGTGGTGGCCTTTCGGCCAAAGCGCTGTGGCCCACCCGGAGGGGTCACGATCACCGGGAACGGCAAGCGCTGGCTTTTCGCTTCGGCAACGATCTGGCTGAGCGAAACGGGTGTCATGGCCATGGTCATCACGGACCCATCCGGCATTACATGCGACATCGTTGGCATGGCTGGATTGCTGACCGCCATCGCGCCGTGAGCGTGATCAGCGTGTTCAGTGTCACCGGCAGGTTGACCGCCGATGGTCCAATCTTGCTGACCCTTAACCCAGCCCATTTCAGTTCGCACAGCCTTGAAGGCGCTGCCCCATACGTCTGCCCAGGGCAGCCCGGTCAGTAAGAGCACCATGGCAAGGCCCGAGACCCAGAAGCCCGTCACGGAATGCAGATCGCGCCAAACCACTTTTTTCCCGCCTGAAAGGCGTGGCCAGACCACCCCCGCCAACCCGCGTCCGCGCGGCCACCAGAGGTAGAGCCCGGTCAGGATCATGACGATTGCCCAGCTGGCTGCGAGCTCCACAATCCAACTGCCGCGCTTGCCAAGCAAAAGTTGCCCATGAATGTCGTGGGCCACCTGCATGATCCGCCGCTCGGGGTCGAGAACGCCGACCACCTTACCTTGCGGCGAGACAAAGACGTCGCGCATTTTAGGCCGTGCTGCGCCTTCGCTGGCAAGTGCCACATGGATCAAAACGGCGTCGCTCTCGCTCTGCGGCAAGCGATAGGAATGAAGCCGCGATCCGGGAAAAGCCGCAAGCGCAGCCTTGACCTGAGCATCGGGAGAAGCGGCGCTTTCGGTTGGCAGATCACGCCAGGCTCGTTCCTCCCAGCGCTCTACCTGTGGTTTGAACAGGTAGGCCGCGCCGGTCAGAGACAGGATCAGCACCATGGGCACGACGAACAGTCCGGCATA
>JBEGJL010000023.1:0-3446 GCA_041184605.1 Pseudomonadota bacterium | reverse complement strand
GTCCGCCCCCGCCCGGTGGCAAGATCGGCCGCCGCGGCGCTGCCGGCCACGGCGGCGGCATGATGGGCATGATGGCCCGCATGGCCGATACCAACAAGGACGGCGCCATCTCGCGCGATGAGTTCCTGGCCGCACAGGCCAAGCACTTCGAGATGATGGACGCCAACAAGGACGGTACTGTTACGATTGAGGAGCGCCAGGCTGCCCGCGCCAAGATGCGTGACCACATGAAGGCCATGCGCGGCGCCGGCGACAAGGCCGGACACGAAGGCCACGAGGGCCACTGAGCCACCCGTGGCAGCGGATACCGCTACCCGGCTGCTGCTGGTCGATGACGAGGCAGCCCTGCGCGAACCCCTGGCCGAGTACCTCTCGGGCCAGGGGTTTGCCGTTACCGAGGCGGCCAGTGCCGCCGAAGCCCGCAGCCGTCTGCGCGAGGAACTGCCCGACCTGGTCCTGCTCGACATCATGATGCCGGGCGAGGACGGCCTGTCGCTCTGCCGGCATATTGGCGAGGCACTTTCGCTCCCGGTCATCCTGCTGACCGCTAAGGGCGAAAACACCGACCGGATTGTCGGGCTGGAGATCGGGGCTGACGACTATGTGGTCAAACCCTTTGAACCGCGCGAACTGGTGGCACGAATCCGTTCCGTCCTGCGTCGTTCGGCGCGCAGCGGCCCGGCCCCGGCCGAGGACGAGCTGTTCGAATTTGATGGCTGGCACCTCGATCCGCTCAAGCGCCGGTTGACCGCACCCGATGGCGCGATGGTTTCCATTTCTTCAGTTGAATTTCGCCTGTTGCTGGCCTTCCTGGAGCGTCCCCGCCAGGTGCTGGATCGCGACCAATTGCTCGATCTGGTCCAGGGCCGCGAAGCCCACCTGTTTGACCGCGCGGTCGACAACCAGGTCAGCCGCCTGCGCCGCAAGATCGAGGCGGACAGCCGCAACCCCACTCTGATCCAGACCGTCTGGGGCGGCGGTTACATGCTGGCCGCCGAAGTGCGCCGCGTGCGGGGCGAGGGCTGACCATGCGCCTCTGGCCGCGCAGTCTGCAAGGGCAACTGCTGCTCGCCGTGGCGCTGGCGCTGCTGCTGGGCCAGGCGATCAACGGCGTGATGTTGTACCGCGCCCAGGCCGAACGGCGCGAGGCGGCGCTAATGCACACGATCGCCTTCCGGCTTTACGGGGCGCTGCGCGATGATGACGATGCGCCGTCTCGCCGATTTCGCCGCCCACCTCCTGAAGGATTGCTGCGCGGCATGCCTGGCACGCGCGAGGGCGTGGCTCCCAGGGTGCTTCCGGCTGACCAGCGGCTGGCGGAGCAGGAAGAAGCGCTGCGCGTGATCCTGGCCAACCAAGGGGTGACCCTGACGTCGGTTCAGGTTCTCAAGCGGCAGGTTAGCGCCGATCCGGTCGCCCAACGACGGCTAGAGCGTCGCATGCGCCGGGGGGAGATGGACCACCTGCCAGAGAGCGTCATCGTGGCGGCGATCCAGCGCGAGGCCGCCGGCCCGTGGGCGGTCGCCCGCGTGCTGGTCCCGCCGCCACCGGCCCGACCCTTGGTTGGCCTGCTGATCCAGACCCTGGTGATCTATGCCCTGTTGGTCGGCGCCATCGCTCTTATCCTCAAACGACTGACCCAGCCGCTCAAGGCGCTGACCCGCCGCGTTGAGCACTTTGCCGCAACCCGCGATGCAAGCGATCCGCTGGCCCCGATTGGCCCGGCCGATGTCCAACAGCTAATCCAGGCTCACAACCAGCTGGAGGCACGGATCGCCAACCTGCTCGACGAGAAGGACGTGATGCTGGGCGCGATCGGCCATGATCTGAAAACCCCGCTGACCGCACTGCGGGTGCGGATCGAGACGGTGACGGACGAAGAACAGCGCGCCCGGATGGCCGCGACGATTGAGGATATCGCCCGCAGTCTTGACGATATCCTTTCGCTCGCGCGGGTTGGCCGACCCGGTGATCCGCTGGAGATGACCGACCTGACCGCCCTCACCGCCCAGGTGGTGGAGGAGTTCGAGGATATGGGTGAGCCCGTCATGTTCGACGGCGGCGAGCGTATCACCCTGCCGCTGCGCCCAACCTGGCTGCGGCGGGCACTGCGCAACCTGATCGGCAATGCCCTGCGCCACGGCGGCGGCGGCGCTCGGGTTGAACTGGTCCGCCAGCCGCAAAGCGTGACCATTAGCGTCGCGGACGATGGGCCGGGGATCGCGGACGCGGACATGGCCCGGATGCTTGAACCTTTCGCCCGGGGCGAACCATCGCGCAACCGCGCCACGGGCGGGGCTGGCCTCGGCCTGACCCTCGCCCGCGCGATTGCCGAACAGCACAGCGGCAGCCTGAAGCTGGCGAACCGGCGGGGCGGCGGGCTGACCGCCACCCTAACCCTGCCGCTTACTTGACCTTTGCCAGCGCCTCCGAAAGCGCCGGCCCGCGAGCCTCCTTGAGCACGCCACAAGAGCGCACCCGCTCGATCGAACGCTCAAGCCCCAGCGCACCCGTCTTGCCCTGCAGTTTCGGGCGCAGCAGGCTGGCGATTTCTTCCGCGCGCGCAACCGAGCAATAGCCAGAGACCATTTCCGGCAGGCGCGAGGCAAAGAAGATACCGCCACCGCTGTTGGCCAGGGCTTCGTAATTGGCCTTTAGCCAGGTCCAGCCCAGGTCCTGCGTACCAGTGCTGGCGACCACCCCGCGGATCAGGTTCTGCCGCTCGCTGGTGCGCAAGCGGCTGTCCTTGAGCCCGTCGAGGATCCAGCGTCCAACCTCTTCCTTGCCGGAATCGCCGATGACACCAAGCGCGACCGGGCGGAACACCGGGTCGGTCGAAGCGAGCGCGCGGTCGAGCAGGTCCTTGGCCGTGGCCAATCCGCCCTCTTCCAGCACCAGGGCCAGACCGGATCCAAACCAGGCGGCATCAAGCTCCTGATGGTCGCCACCCAGATAGGCCTTGGTCGCGGCCAGCAATTGCCCGCGCAGCGCGGTATCGCCGCCCTTGCGGACCAGATAGGACACGGCCTGCTGGCGGCGCTGGGTCTCTTCCGGATCATTCCCGGCATAGGCCCCGGCGCGGGGATCGAAGCCCAGCGCCTTCAGGCGCGGGCCGTAGACCGCGTTGACCAGCCGCTGGAACCCGGCCTTGCCCGTATCGTTGAGGAACCCGGCCCCGGCATAGCCCGCCAGCGCGCCGATCCCGGTGCCGTTGGCATAGCTATCCTGCTGCGCCGCCAGCTTACGCGCGGCGACGATCAGTTGGGCCGGGGTGGCGCGTCCCGCCTGGAAGCTGGCGTTAAGTGAATCCGCCAGCGCCTGGGCTTCTCCGCCCGGCAGCCGGTCGGCTACGGCGATCAGCTTGTTCCATTCGTCCGCCGGCAGTTCAAACCGGTAATAGCCGGTGCCGCCCACATTGGGCATCAGCGCACCCTTGCCATTGTAGC
>JBEGJL010000022.1:0-3835 GCA_041184605.1 Pseudomonadota bacterium | reverse complement strand
ACTTCATCCGGGCTGGTTGCGCGGGCAATCGGATCGCCGCCAATCCGCACGGCCATTGCCGCATCGAGATTGTCACGCATCCCGGCGTAGGCTTTTGAGCCGAGCGCTTCATAGCGGACCTGCTCGACCAGATCGTAACAGGCCCGGGCCGAGGGATCACTGGGCGCAGACTTGGCGTGGATCGCCTCATCATGGTGGCGCAGCTTGAGCGCCATCGAATCCGCATAGCCACGCGCTTCCATTGCCTGTTCGCGCGGCAGGTTGCGGCCTGGCATCGGCACGCGCAGGTTTTTGCCATTGGCCACGGCCATATCAGCCGTCCACGCCACCTCAAGCTCCGGCTCGTGCGAAATCGCCCGGCTGGCGCCGGTCAGCACGGAGCGGAAGCGATCAAGGGGCGTTTCGTCGGCCATGAGAATGACTAATCAACTCTATCCTATCTCGTCATGCAGAACTTGTTTCAGCACCCATCAGGCCGCAACCCAAGACGTTCCGATTGCCAGCGGGACCGTGACTTGCAGACCTGCGACCCCGCCCTTGCCGAACAATGGGCCCTGAAACAAGTTCAGGGTGACGACCAAAAGGCAGATGCCTCCGCGTCAGATCGACTGGCCCGTCTTGGCCCAATCGGCCAGGAAGCCCTCGATGCCCTTTTCGGTCAAGACGTGCTTGAACAGTCCCTTGATGACCGAGGGCGGCGCAGTCATCACGTCAGCGCCAATCTTGGCAGCTTCCAGGACGTGAATGCCGTGGCGGACCGAGGCAACGAGGATTTCGGTATCGAAAGCGTAATTGTCATAGATCAGGCGGATGTCGCTGATCAGCTGCATGCCATCGAAGCCGTTGTCATCGTGACGGCCGACGAAGGGCGAGACAAAGGTCGCACCCGCCTTGGCAGCGAGCAGCGCCTGATTGGCCGAGAAGCACAGCGTGACGTTGACCATGGTGCCGTCGCTGGTCAGCGCCTTGCAGGTCTTGAGGCCATCAATCGTCAGCGGCACCTTGATGCAGACATTGTCGGCAATCTTGCGCAGGATTTCCGCCTCACGCATCATGCCTTCGTGATCGAGCGCGACCACTTCGGCGCTGACCGGGCCGCTGGTAATGCCGCAGATTTCGCGGGTTACTTCGATGAAATCACGCCCGGACTTGGCGATCAGCGAGGGGTTGGTGGTCACCCCATCGAGCAGGCCGGTGGCGGCCAGTTCCTTGATTTCGGCGATCTCGGCGGTGTCGGCAAAGAACTTCACGGTGGCATGCTCCGGTAACGATTCTGCGGATGCTATAGGGAACCCTGCGCCGAGGGCCTAGCCCCCCGCGCCGTTTCTGCGCATAGGGACGCAAGCCATGACCCGCGTCCGCCTTCTCGTCTTCAATCCGGTGCTGTCGGTACTCGATTACCGGGTGCCGCCGGGCATGGCGATCGCGCTGGGCAACGTAGTGGTCGCGCCGCTGGGGCCGCGGCAGGTGCTGGGGATCGTGTGGGAGCCCGAGCGGCTGGACGGCACCGAAGTGCCCGAGGCCAAGCTGCGGCCGTTGCTGGAAGTGCTGCCCGTCCCGCCGATCTCGGAGCCGCTGCGGCGGCTGGTTGAATGGACGGCCGATTATTACTGTGCGCCGCTCAATTCGGTGGCGCGGATGATGCTGGGATCAATGGCGGCGCTGCGCGGTGGCGGGACCACCACCGAATATCGCCTGTCCGGCCATGAACCCGCGCGGCTGACCCCGCAACGCGCCGCCGCACTGGACGCCTTGCAGGGAGAGCAGGCTTCGATCCGCGAGCTGGCCGAACTGGCCTCGGTCTCGGAAGGCGTGCTGCGCGGCATGGTCAATGCCGGGATCCTGGAACCGGTAACGGTCGACCTTGATCGCGCCTATCCCCGCGCCCGGCCCGACCATGCCCAGCCTGACCTGTCGGACGAGCAGCAGGCCGCCGCTAATGCCTTTGTTGCCGCTGTCGATACCGGCAAGTTCCAGCCCTTCCTGCTCGACGGGGTCACCGGATCGGGCAAGACCGAATGCTATTTCGAAGCGATTGCCGCAGCCATTCGCGAAGGCAAGCAGGTGCTGGTCATGCTGCCGGAAATCGCCCTGACCGAGAACTTCCTGCGCCGGTTCGAGGCGCGTTTCGGGGTGCCGCCCGTACTTTGGCATTCGAGCCTCAAGCAGAGCGAACGCCGCCGCGCCTGGCGGGCGATCGTATCGGGTGAGGCGCAAGTGGTGGTCGGCGCACGCTCGGCCCTGTTCATGCCGTTCAGGCAGCTGGGCCTGATCGTGGTCGACGAGGCGCACGAAGTATCCTTCAAGCAGGATGACGGCGTGCGCTACAACGCCCGCGACGTCGCCGTCATCCGCGCGCGGTTCGAAGCGATCCCGGTGATCCTGGCGAGCGCCACCCCCGCGCTCGAATCGCTCCAGCTGGCCGAGGCGGGGGTCTATACCAAGATCGACCTGCCCAGCCGCTTTGGTGGGGCCACCCTGCCCCATGTCGAGGTGGTTGACCTGCGCAAGGATGAGCCACCACGCCAGCACTGGCTGGCCCCATCGCTGGTCAAGGCGCTGGAGGACCGGCTGGCCAAGGGCGAGCAGTCGCTACTGTTCCTCAACCGCCGCGGCTATGCTCCACTCACGCTGTGCCGCCATTGCGGCTATCGCTTCCAATGCCCCAACTGTTCGGCTTGGCTGGTGGAACACCGCCTGTCCCGCCGGCTGGCCTGCCACCACTGCGGCCATGCCTCCGAGGTGCCTGAGGCCTGCCCTGAGTGCCAGACGCCTGATTGCCTGGTCGCCTGCGGCCCTGGGGTGGAACGGATCGCCGACGAGGTGACCGCGCTGTTCCCGGAGGCGCGGATCGCGGTTGCCACTTCTGATACGCTGGGCAGCCCGGAAAAGATCGCCGATTTTGTCGCGCGGGCGGAAGGCGGGGCGATCGACGTGATCGTCGGCACCCAGCTGGTCACCAAGGGCTATCATTTTCCCGAACTGACACTGGTCGGCGTGATCGATGCCGACATGGGGCTGGAAGGCGGCGACCTGCGCGCGGCCGAGCGGACATACCAGCAGATAGCCCAGGTAGCCGGTCGCGCGGGACGCGGGGTAAAGCCGGGTGAAGTGCTGATCCAGACCCGCCATCCCGAAGCCGCCGTCATCGCCGCGCTCGCTGCCGGGGACCGCGATGCCTTTTACGAGGCCGAGGCCGAAGCCCGCCGCGATGCGGGTGCGCCGCCGTTCGGTCGCTGGGCCGCGATTATCGTTTCAAGCGAGGACGAGGCCGAGGCCCGCGAGGCCGCGCGCCAGATCGGTGGGGCCAGCCCGAACCTGCCCGACGTGATGATCCTGGGCCCGGCCCCGGCCCCGCTTTCGCTGCTGCGCGGGCGCTATCGCTATCGCCTGCTGATCAATGCCCGGCGGTCCGCACAGCTCCAGGACATCATCCGCCAGTGGCTGGGCGCGCTGAGCTTCCCGCAAGGGGTGCGCGTGGCCGTGGATATCGATCCCTATTCCTTCGTATGACCGTGCTTGTGCCCATTCTGGGCGATCAGTTATCCCACCGCATCGCCAGCCTGCAGGGCAGCGACAAGGCCGAAACGGTGGTGCTGATGATGGAAGTGGCCGAGGAAGCCACCCACGTCCGTCATCACAAGGCCAAGATCGCGCTGATCTTCTCAGCCATGCGCCACTTCGCAGCAGAACTGCGCGAGGCGGGGTGGCAGGTCGATTACGTCAAACTGGATGATCCCGATAACGCGAACAGCTTCACCGGCGAGATCATTCGCGCCGCAAAGCGCCATGCACCGCGGCTGATCCGGGTGGTCGAGCCGGGCGACTGGCGGGT
>JBEGJL010000021.1:0-5219 GCA_041184605.1 Pseudomonadota bacterium | reverse complement strand
AACAAGCCGGGCTGGAGCGGCTTTGATCTTGCCGGCTGCCTTTCGAACACATTACGGGTACCACTGGCGCTTGTTACCGATGTGGGGGCGGCAGCCTTGGGCGAAGCGCATCTGGGTGCGCTGCGCAATACCCGGCTCGGTGTCTATCTCACGGTTGGGACCGGAATTGGCGGTGCGATCGTGCTGGACGGCACCGTCATGCCCGCACTGCTTCATCCCGAGATGGGGCATATCGCCTTGCAGCGGAATCCGCAGGACACTGCGCCGTCAGCCTGTCGCTTCCATCCCGATTGCGCCGAAGGCCTGGCGGCTGGCCCGGCGATCATGGCCCGCTTTGGCCAGTCGCTCAGCCACTTTGACCAAGGTGGGGCGGAGCACCAGCTGATTGCCGACTATCTTGGGCAACTGTGCGCCAACCTGGTCCTGACACTTTCGCCGCACCGCATCGTGATCGGCGGAGGGGTGGGTCAGACCCCCGGGCTGATCCCAGAGATTTCTGCGGCGACGCACAGGCACCTTGGCGGCTACTGCGTTGGCCTGGCGGGCAGGGCTGACTTCCTGACCGAGCCTGCCTTAGGGCAGGATGCCGGGATAGTTGGCGCGCTCATTTGCGCGGGGCTGCTGCAACCGGCCTTGCCCGTCGCCCGGATCGCTTAAATCATGTCCACAGTTCTGTTGCCACGATCCCTGCATGAAAAGCCCTGGGGCAGGATCGGCATTCCGTCCTGCTTTGAGGCCGGCACCAGTAAAATTGGTGAAGCTTGGTTTGACAATCCCGAACACCCCCTGCCACTGCTTGTGAAGTGGCTGTTCACGTCAGAGCGCCTGTCGATCCAGGTTCACCCAGATGATCAACAGGCCCGACTGCTCGGTCTTCCAAGCGGCAAGGAGGAGTGGTGGCTGGTAGTCGATGCCAAGCCGGGCGCTTGTCTGGGTATCGGGACAACGCGCCCTCTTGATGCGGTTGCCCTTCAACAGGCGGCGCGAGACGGCTCGCTTGAACACCTGATGGAGTGGCGACCGGTTCGGCGAGGTGACTGGTTCCATGTGCCGCCGGGTACCGTTCACGCAATCGGCGCGGGTGTCACCTTGGTCGAGATTCAACAGAACACCGATGCGACTTTCCGACTCTATGACTACGGGAGGCCTCGCGAGTTACATCTCGACGTTGGCGTGGGGGTCAGCCGTGCAGGCCCTTATACTGACAGTCGACATGGCTCTGTATCGCTTGATGGGCGTTCGAGGCCCGGCGTGCTTTCATCCTGCGGGCACTTTGAGATCATCCTGGGCTGTGGTCCGGAGGCACAGCCCGATCGGACTGGCCCGGCCTGGATTATTCCCCTTAGAGGTTGCATGAGGATGACAGACTTTGACGTATTACCTGGCAACGTTGCCTTTGGCATACTGGGCAACAAGGCGATTTATACGAACGATTTCATCGCCCTGTTCGCCTTCGCGTCTGCTGACACGTTCTATTCCACCTAAACTGGTTCACTTTCCAGCGCTTTGGGCTGGAGAATCTTGAATGGATGTCAGCTCTCAAGCCGCCTGATGGGGGCAAATAATGTCTGCTTTGTCAGCACTAGCGGACAAGTATGTCGCGAAACGAAGGTTGGCCTAGGTCAAAATCATTACCTTAAATTTGTTCTCATCTTCAGTCTGCCGGGCGCGCCATTTGCGGTTCACGATGATCTCCGTGCTTGACGGGCTTTGCGCGGCGATTGCTTGAAGGTCTGGACGTGCCACCGGGTGAATGCGCCGACAGAGCTGTAGCCTAGCATGTCGGCAACATCGGTGACGCGCATCTGCGGGTTGGCAAGGTATTGGGTGGCGAGTTGCATCCGTGCCTGGGCCAGCAAATCGCTGAAACTGGTGCGCTCCGCTTCCAGCATGCGTTGCAAGGTCCGGACAGTCACGCCCATCGAGGCGGCGCAGTTCTGGATCGAGGCGCGGCCGGCCGGCATCAGCAGGAGGATCAAATGTACAACCGCTTCGGTCGAAGTCCGCTCCACCGGGCTCATGGCCGCATCCAGCAGGCGCCGTGCGTGGCGGGCCAATTGATCGTCGGCGCGCGGGTTAGGACGATCGAGATCGGCCTGTGAAAAGACAATACCGTTGAATTCGCTGTCAAACTGAACGGGGCAACGAAACAGCCGAGAGAAGATCGGCCGTTCATTTGCCTCCGGGCTCGGGTGGGTGAAGCAGACCAGTTGCGGCGCCCAGTCGGGGCCAAGAACTTCGGCGCACAGCCGCATCAGCACACCAAGCGCGAGATTCGAGGATTGTCTCGAGGGTTCGGGGCGGCGGAGGGCGAAATCCTCGCGCAGAATGATGTCACTTCCGGCCCGCTCAATGTGGAGTACAAGGGTTGAATTGATCCGGGCCCGGAATTCGCGCAGCGCATTCAGCGCGTGGCGCAAGGTTGGTTGGTGTGCAATCAACAGGCTGGTGGCGCCAAGGTTGGCCAGGGCTCGACCTTCTGCCATCCGCAGTCCCAAGGTCATGCAGCCAGTGGCAGCGGCGCTGCGTTCTAGCAGCCGGACAGCGGCGGGGGCGGGGATCAACTGTTCCGGATTGACCAGCAGGTCGGCCGAAAGGCCTTGTTCCATAAGCAGGGGCCGCGGCTCGCAGCCGAGCCCGGCCATAGTCTCGAAGTATCCGGTTAGCGCGGCAACGCGCACAAGTTCAGTCATCGCCTGCCCGGCTCCCGTGACACCAATTGCAAAAACAATGTCACGAAATGTGAAAACTGCAAGGCCGCAGTAGCGCATGATCTGCTCATAGGGCTTGGGAGAGCAACGACCGTGGCGAAGGCAGTACGTTTCCACGCAGCCGGCGGACCCGAGGTCCTGTCGGTGGAAGATGTTGAAGTTGGTGCCCCCGGTCCGGGTGAAGTTCTCATTCGGCATGCGTCAGTGGGCTGCAATTTCGCCGACACCTATTTTCGGTCAGGCTATTACCCGGTCCAGCCGCCCTGTGGGATCGGGGTGGAGGGTGCCGGCACTATCGAGGCGGTTGGCGAAGGCGTCACTCACGTCGTGGTTGGCGACCGGGTCAGCTACAACGGCGGTCCGCTGGGCGCCTATGCGACTGAACGGGTGATGCCTGCCGCACCCTTGTTCAAACTGCCTGAAGGCGTCTCGTTCGAAACCGCGGCCGCTTCTACCATGCGCGGCCTGTCCGCAACGTACTGGCTGATGAAGGCGGATCCGCGCCTAAAGGCAGGGGACACGATCCTGCTTCATGCCGCCGGCGGCGGCGTTGGGCTGCTCGCGATCCAAGTGGCCAAGCTGCTGGGCCTGCGGGTGATCGGAACCGTCTCGAGCGAGGAAAAGGCCGCCAAGGCCCGCGAGCTCGGCTGCGACGAAATCATCTTCTACCGGCGTGAGGACGTCGCCGCCCGGGTCAAGGAGCTGACCGGGGGGGAGGGGGTTCAGACTGTGTTCGATTCCGTCGGCAAGGACACGTTCGAAGGCTCGCTCAAGTCGCTGCGGCGGCGGGGCGTGCTGGTCGGCTGCGGCACGGCATCGGGGCCCATCCCGCCGATCGATGCCTTCCAACTGATGTTGCAGGGTTCGGTCTATTTCATCCGTCCGGCATTTGCCGACTTCTTCGCCGACCCGGCCGAGCGGGCCGAAATGGCCAAGTTCTGGTTCGATCACCTGTCGGCTGGCCGGATCAAGGTTGAGATCGGCCAGCGCTATACGCTGGATCAGTGCGTAGAGGCCCACCGTGATCTCGAAGCAGGCAAGACCATCGGCTCATCGGTGTTCGTGCTGTGAAGATCGAGCAGCTCACCCAGCACATCGGTGCCGAGCTGATCGGGGTCAACCTGGCCGAGGCTGTCCGCAACGATGATCTGTTCGGCGAGATCAAGGCTGCGCTGCTGAAGCACAAGGTGCTGTTCCTGCGGGATCAGGATATCAGCCGGACCGATCACGTGGCCTTTGCCGAACGGTTCGGACCGCTTGAGGATCACCCCGTCGCCGGCAGCGACCCAGAGAACCGGGGGCTGGTGCGGATCTATAAGGACGAGAATTCGCCGCCCGATTTCTATGAGAATTCCTGGCATGCCGACACCACGTGGCGCGAGGCGCCGCAGATGGGGGCCGTGTTGCGCTGCGTGGCCTGCCCGCCAGTCGGGGGAGACACAATGTGGGCCAACATGGAACGGGCCTATGAAGACCTGGCTGACCACATCAAGGAAACCATCGCCCCGCTGAAGGCCCGCCATTCGATCGAAGCCAGCTTTGGCGCGCGGATGCCGGAAGATAAGCGGCTCGCTCTGAAGGCCCAGTTCCCCGATGCCGAGCATCCGGTCGTGCGGATCCATCCGGAAACCGGGGCAAAGTCGCTCTACGTCTGCGGCTTCACGACCCACTTCACCAATTTCCACACCGCGGCGAACGTGCGCTACGGGCAGGACTATGCGCCGGGCGGGGCCCAGCTGCTGCATTACCTGATCGGCCGCGCGCAGATCCCGGAATACCAGGTGCGCTGGCGGTGGAAGCCCGGCTCGATGGCGATCTGGGACAACCGCTGCACCCAGCATTACGCGGTCATGGATTACCCGCCCTGCGTCCGACAGATGGAACGTGCAGGGATCATCGGCGACAAACCCTTCTAGGACAGGAGAGAGACCATGCAGTTCTTCGACGACAGCCTGCTTCCCGAAACCCAGGATCCACTGGTGATCCAGGTCGCGCCCTATGCGCCAAGCTTCCTGCCGCGGGACAGCGATGACATTCCCGTGTCCTTCGCTGAACAGGTCCAGAAGGCGGTCGACTGCTACAACGCCGGTGCAACCGTGCTCCACGTCCACGTTCGCGAGCCCGACGGCACCGGGTCCAAGAATCTCGACCGCTTCAACGAAATGCTCGACCGGCTGCGCACGGCAGTGCCCGGAATGATCCTCCAGGTTGGCGGTTCGATCAGTTTTGCGCCCAAGGACGAAGGCGAGGCAGCGCTGTGGTTGTCTGATGACACCCGCCACATGCTGGCCAACCTTACCCCGGCGCCGGACCAGGTGACCCTGGCGGTCAACACCAACCAGATGAACGTGATGGAACTGATCAGCGAGGATGACGCGCGCGGCACCTCGATGGGCGAGACCAATTACGCCGATGCCTATACCGAGATGTATTACGAGGCCGGGCCGAAGTTCATGAAGGAGCACCTCAAGCGCCTGACTGCCAGCGGGATCCAGACCCATTTCATGA
>JBEGJL010000020.1:0-2778 GCA_041184605.1 Pseudomonadota bacterium | reverse complement strand
GCGGCGACCGGGCAGCCCCCCAAGCATCATCGCTGTGGCTTGTCGAAAACGGTGCCTCTTCGCTGACTTGGGCCGGCTCAGCCATTACTTCTGGCTCTGGCTCAGGCTCAGGTTCCGCACGTTCGAACAACGGCTGGATCGGCTGCGGTTCAGCCTGTGGGCGGACCGGACCGCGCGAAGCGCCCAGCGTGAACGGGCGGCTGGCTTCTTCAGCCTGAGCGGCACTCTGTTCAATGCCGGTTGCAACCACCGACACGCGAATCTTGCCCTGCAGGTCCGGATTGAACGCCGAACCCCAGATGATGTTCGCATTCGGATCAACCAGTTCACGAATGTGGTTGGCGGCCTCATCGACCTCAAGCAGCTTCATGTCCTCGCCGCCGATGATCGAGATGATCACGCCCTTCGCACCTTGCATCGAAACGCCATCGAGCAGCGGATTGGCAATGGCCTTCTCCGCAGCTTCCAGCGCACGGTTTTCGCCGTGACCTTCGCCGGTGCCCATCATCGCCTTGCCCATTTCGGCCATGACCGAGCGGACGTCAGCAAAGTCGAGATTGATCAGGCCGGGCATGACCATCAGGTCAGTGATCGAGCGCACGCCCTGTTGCAGCACTTCGTCGGCCAGATGGAAGGCTTCTTTGAAGGTCGTTTCCGCCTTGGCGACCAGGAACAGGTTCTGGTTGGGGATGACGATCAGGGTGTCGACGTGCTTCTGCAGTTCCTCGATCCCCGCTTCAGCGGAGCGCATCCGGCGGGTGCCTTCGAACAGGAACGGCTTGGTAACCACCCCGACGGTCAACACGCCCTTTTCACGGGCCGCCTTTGCGACCACCGGAGCAGCGCCGGTGCCGGTACCGCCACCCATGCCGGCAGCGATGAAACACATATGTGCGCCGTCCAACGCGCGGTCGATCTCGGCCAGGGTTTCCTCGGCCGCCGCCTTGCCCACTTCGGGGCGAGAGCCAGCGCCGAGACCCTGGGTGATATCGGGGCCCAGCTGAATCCGGTGCTCCGCGATCGAATTGTTGAGGGCCTGGGCATCGGTGTTGGCAACAATGAAATCAACGCCTTCGATCCCGGCAGTGATCATGTTGGCAATGGCGTTTCCGCCCGCACCGCCAACCCCAATCACAGTGATCCGGGGACGCAGCTCTTCGACGGCTGGCGGTCCGATATTGATGCTCATGGCGCGCTCCTGTCCGGCAAGCAGATTCAAATTCTAAACTGCGGGTTTACTGCACCGCAAAAACCTAAGTTTCCAACCCATAGAGCGGCGTTGTCCACAGTCGCCCTCAGGCTTTGCGGTGGCCAAGGCCGGTTCAGAAATATTCCCGCAGCGCACGGTACACCCGGCCCACAAGTCCTAGCTTGTCAAACCTGGTGATGTCCTGCTTGGTCCGCCCAACCTTGCGAATGTCGATCGGGTCCGCCGCGGCATATAGCACCAGCCCGGTTAGCGTGGAAAATCCAGGCGTAGCATGGGCTTCGGGCAAACCCTTAATGTGAAGTGGACGGCCAATCCGTACCGGCTTGCCAAGCGCGCTTTGGGCATAGTCAGCCAAGCCGGCCAGCTCTGCCCCACCCCCGGTCAGCACGATCTGCTGGCCACGCTGCCCTATGAAACCAAGCGACTTAAGCGCCCGCCCCACCTCGTCCATCAACCGCGCCATCTGTTCGGTAATGACCGAGATCAGCTCAGCCCGCGGAATCCGATTTTTGTCGTCGGCGTGGCGTGCAATCGGACCGGTCATTTCATCGCCAGGCGCATTGACTGGGATCATCTCGCGGTGATCCGATGGGCTGGCGATGGCTGAACCGTGCACGCACTTCAGGCGCTCAGCCTGGAAACGGCGAATCCCGAAGGCAGAGGCGATGGCATCGGTCACGTCGCCAGACCCCATCGGGATTGTAACGAGGCCAAGCAACATGCCTGCGGCGTAAACTGATACGTTGGTTACTTCCGCACCGAATTCGACCAAGGCAACGCCCAGATCGCGCTCCTCCGGGCTGAGGCAGGCATAGCCGGCGGCGATTGGCGAGCCGACCACCGCCTCGACCTGCAGGTGGGCGTTCTGGACCGCTTCGGTGATGTTGCGGATCGGCGCGCCATCAGCCAGCATCACGTGAATATCGACGCCCAGTCGCTCGGCATGCAGGCCCTTGGGATCGGACACTCCGTCTGCCCCATCAAGCGTGTAGTGTGCCGGTTGGGCATGCAGGACCATCCGGCCATCGGGCTGGATCACGCCCTGGGCAGCGACCAGCAGGGCTTCGATATCATCTTCCTCGATCCGGCGCCCGCCGATGTCGATTTCAATCTGGGCAACCTGACTGGCAAGGCCTGCCCCGGACGAGCCGATCCAGACCGAGCTGACCGCCGTGTTCGCAAGTTTCTCGGCGCGTTCCACCGCATCGCGCACGGCATAGGTCGCCGCCTGCATGTCGGTAACATAGCCGCGCTTGATCCCCTGGGCGGCACGGTGCCCCGAGCCAAGTACGACCATCTCACCCGTCTCGGTAAGACCCGCGACCATCGCGGAGATCCGGAACGAACCGATGTTGACCGCACCGAAGGTGCGGACGATGCGAGCCGTGGCCATCAGTCCTTGCCCGTCTTGGCCGGGGCCGAGGGTTTGGCAGCAGGCTTGGCCGTCGTTTGAGGCGTGGCTTTGGTTTCCGTCTTAGGCTTCACCTTGGTTTCAGCCTTTGACTTCGCTTCAGCCTTTGGCTTTGCTTCTGTCTTGGGCTTGGCATCCGCTTCCGACGTGGACTTTG
>JBEGJL010000019.1:0-3026 GCA_041184605.1 Pseudomonadota bacterium | reverse complement strand
ATGATTTCTACTCGCATCAGTTGGTCCCCAAGATCGGCCAGGCGATTGCCGGCGATGCCGATTCCTATCGCTACTTGATTGAATCGATCCGCCGCTTCCCGACCATGCCGGAATTTGAGGGCATGATCCGCAATGCCGGCTTTACCAACACCAAGGTCGAACCAATCCTGGGCGGGCTGGTAGCCATTCACAGCGGTTGGAAGATTTGACCCGTCCAACTACCCATCTGCTGCGATTGCTGCGCTGGGGCCGGATCCTGGCCAAGCACGGCGCGCTGCGTGGTATCGAACAGGACCGAAACACACCACTGCCAGTCAAGCGGCTGTTCCGGCTGGCACGGCTGGGCACCTTCCAGCCGCGCGTGCCGGACTATGCCGGCGCCTTTCAGGCGATCGGTCCGGCCGCGATCAAGCTGGGACAGACCCTGGCGACCCGGCCCGACCTGGTTGGTGAGGAAGCCGCCGTCAATCTGCTAAGCTTGCAGGATAGCCTGCCGCCGGTCCCATTCGCGGCGATCCAGGCAGAGATTGAGGCCAGCTTTGGTAAGCCGCTTGAAGTACTGTTTGCCAGCGTCGATCCCGAGCCGGTTGGTGCCGCATCGATCGCTCAGGTCCACAAAGGTGTAACGACCGACGGCCGCACCGTGGCGATCAAGGTTCTGCGCCCTGGCATTCGCGAAAAGTTCGCGGCCGACATCCAGACTTATGAATGGGCTGCGGCCCATCTTGAAGCGCTGGGTGGTGAAGCCGCGCGGCTGCGCCCGCGCCTGGTCATCGCCAACCTGAAACGCTGGACCATGCGCGAGCTCGACCTGCGGCGCGAAGCCGCTTCTGCCTCCGAACTGGCCGAGGCCATGAAGGGGTACGAGGGCTATCGCATTCCGGCGATCGATTGGGACCGGACCAATGGTCGGGTGATGACGATCGAATGGATCGAGGGCATTAAGATCAGCGATCGCGCCGCGCTGGAAGCGAGCGGGATCAACCTGCCGCAATTGGCCCATCGCCTGGTCATCGCCTTCCTGACCCAGGCGATCAGCCACGGATACTTCCACGCCGATATGCACCAGGGGAACCTGTTCGTGCAGCCCGACGGGACGATTGCCGCGATCGACTTTGGCATCATGGGGCGGATCGATCGGCGCGCACGATTCTGGCTGGCTGAGATCCTCTATGGCCTGACCACCGGCAATTATCGCCGCGTCGCAGAGATTCATTTCGAGGCGCAGTACGTGCCCAGCTATCACTCGGTCGATGAATTCGCGACCGCGCTGCGCGCAGTGGGAGAGCCGATGCGGGGCAAGCCGGTGAGCGAATTGTCAGTCGGGCAGATGCTTGACGGGCTGTTCGCCATTACCCGCGATTTCGACATGCAGACCCAGCCGCACCTGCTGCTTCTGCAAAAGACCATGGTCATGGTTGAAGGGCTGGCAACCGCGTTGCATCCGGGCATCAACATGTGGGACGTGTCCGGACCCTTCGTGAAGAGCTGGATCCGCGACGAGCTGGGGCCCGAAGCCGCCCTGGCCGATCGCCTGCGCGAAGACACCGAGACGCTGCTGCGCCTGCCCGGTCTGATCCGCCGCCTGGAAGAGCGCTTCCCGCCCAAGGGCGGCGCGCCCGAACAGCCACCGCTACCGGATGTTGAATTGGTCTGGGAACGGCCACGTGGTCGGCGCGAGCGCGGTTGGCAGGGTTACCTGCTTGCTCTCGTTGCGGGTGGAGTTGCCGTTTGGGGCGCCAGCTTGGCGGGCTGGCTCTAAGCCCATGGACCTCGACGCGCTGATCCTGCACTTCTTCGGCACTGAAGACCCGGTCGAACTCACTGAAGCAGACTATGAGCGCGCGCTGGAGCGGCTCAAGATCGCTTTCGGCATCGAACGCGAGCCGGGCCGCAAGTTCGCCCTGTGGACGCTGATGGATGCCCTTGGCATCGCCCCGCTACCGGCAGAGGCATTCGCCAAGGAACCGCTGCTGAAGGCTGCGGCCGAGGACTACCTGAGGGCCGCCTTCCGGCTTGAGCGCTTTGGTGAAGACGACTGACCGCTACCAACTGCATTGAAAAGGGCGGCAAGGTATCCCCTGCCGCCCTCCTTTGGTTAGCCTTCTGAGGGCCCGAAGGCCCACGGGCCTCCTCCCCAATTCAGAACTTGGTACCTGCCCGCACGCCGAACGTGCGCGGGGTGATCGGCACGATGTACGGGCGCTGATAGCATTGGCCGCACTGGACAAAACGCGATGATTGGCCGCGTTCATCAAGCAAGTTGGCAGCAAACAGCTCTACATTGAAGCTGGTCCATTGCACCCCAAGGGCCAGGTTCACCGTGGTAAAGGCCGGAAGCTCGCCCAGCTGCGCCGCCTGGGTAGCCCGGACATCTCCACTGGCGGATCCTTGGTAGGCCACGTTGATCTGGCCGTAAGGCTTCTTGTCGCCCATGTCCGCCGTGTAACGGACGGTGCCCGACGCCTTGAACTTCGGCGTGATCGGCAGGCGCGTGCCGGAAGGTGACTGGATCGAATTGCCAGCCCCGCTACAGCTGAAGGTCGGATCGACGACCGCGCAAAGGTTCTTGGTGGTCTTGGCATCGGTGTAGGCGCCGGCAACCTGCAGGAACAGCCCGCCGCCGTTATAGCTCAGATCGGCATCGACCCCGCGAATGCGCGCATCGGGGCCGTTCTTGATTTCGGTGAAGCTGTTCGCGCCAAGATAGGAATACTGGAAGTCATTCCAGTTCTGCTGGTACACCGCGCCATTGAAGCGCAGGCCCGGAGCGAGCGTCGACTTCCAGCCCATTTCGTAATTGATCAGGAAGTCTGCACCATAGGGGCCGACGTCAGCCCGGCGGTTTACGCCACCCGGGCGGAAGCCCTTGGAAGCGGTCGCATAGACCATCAGGTCGCTGTTGGCCTTCCACGAAAGGTTGAAGCGCCAAGTCAGGCCATCGTCCTTAACCCGAACTGGATCAACGCCAGACCCGTTCCAAACACCCAGATTGTTGCACGGCGTGCCATCAATCACACCCGGGA
>JBEGJL010000018.1:0-5198 GCA_041184605.1 Pseudomonadota bacterium | reverse complement strand
CAACGAAGGCATGGCCGCCGGCTTGATCCAGCGTGCCGGTGGTAACCCGGGTCTCGCTCAGGCGCGAGTCGACGAAGCGCTTGCCAAGATCCCGGCCGTTTCGGGCAGCGGCGCACAATCGCCGCCCGGTCTTGAAAATGATGCCGTGCGTTTGCTCGATGCAGCCGAACAGCTTGCCTCCAAGGCGGGGGACAGCTTTGTTTCGGTTCAGCGGATGCTACAGGCGATCGCCCTCAGCGCGACCAACCCTGCCGGGCAGGCGCTAAAGGCCGCAGGCGTTGATGCGCAGAAGCTTGAGGCCGCGATCCAGGAGGTGACTGGCGGCCGCACGGCCGACAACGCCAGCGCCGAGAACGCCTATGAAGCGATGAAGAAGTATGCCCGCGACCTGACCCAGGCCGCGCGCGACGGCAAGCTTGACCCTGTTATTGGACGTGACGAGGAAATCCGCCGTACGGTGCAGATCCTCGCCCGCCGAACCAAGAACAACCCGGCGCTGATCGGTGAACCGGGCGTCGGCAAGACCGCCATTGCGGAAGGTCTGGCGCTGCGCATAGCCAATGGCGACGTGCCCGACAGCCTGAAGGATCGCCGCCTGATGGCGCTCGACATGGGCGCGCTGATCGCCGGTGCGAAGTATCGCGGCGAGTTCGAGGAACGGCTCAAGGCCGTGCTCGACGAGGTGAAGGGCGCCGAGGGCGAGATCATCCTGTTCATCGATGAAATGCACACCCTGATCGGGGCCGGAAAGGGCGAGGGGGCGATGGACGCCTCGAACCTGCTCAAGCCGGCACTCGCCCGGGGTGAACTGCATTGCATCGGTGCGACCACCCTCGATGAATACCAGAAGTACGTGGAGAAGGATCCGGCGCTGCAGCGCCGGTTCCAGCCGGTCTTCGTGGGCGAGCCGACGGTCGAGGATACGATATCGATCCTGCGCGGGCTTAAGGAGAAGTACGAACTGCACCACGGGGTGCGGATTGCCGACAATGCAATTGTCGCGGCGGCGACCCTGTCCAACCGCTACATTGCCGACCGCTTCCTGCCCGACAAGGCGATCGACCTGATGGACGAGGCAGCCAGCCGTATCCGCATGGAAGTGGAGAGCAAGCCCGAGGAAATCGAGGTGCTCGACCGGCGGATTATCCAGCTGAAAATCGAGGAACTGGCGCTCGCCAAGGAGAGCGACCAGCCCAGCAAGGACCGGCTGGCGACACTCAAGGAGGAACTAGCCAACCTTGAACAGCAGTCAGCTGAGCTGACCACCCGCTGGCAGAACGAGCGCGACAAGATCGCTGCCGAGGGCAAGATCAAGGAAGCGCTCGACCAGGCCCGGCTGGAACTGGAACAGGCCCAGCGCGCGGGCGATCTCGCCCGGGCGGGTGAGCTGTCCTATGGCAAGATCCCCGAGCTGGAAAAGCAGCTGGAGGAGGCCCAGGGGGTCGATACCTCCAACATGCTGCTGCGCGAGGAAGTGACGGCTGATGACATCGCCGCCGTGGTCAGCCGCTGGACCGGGATCCCGGTCGACCGGATGATGGAGGGTGAGCGCGAGAAGCTGCTCAAGATGGAAGAGGTGATCGGCCAGCGGGTGATCGGCCAGCAGGATGCAGTTGTCGCCGTCTCAAAGGCGGTGCGGCGCGCCCGGGCAGGTTTGCAAGACCCGAACCGGCCGCTTGGTTCGTTCCTGTTCCTTGGGCCGACGGGTGTTGGCAAGACCGAACTGACCAAGGCGCTGGCCGGCTTCCTGTTCGACGATGACACGGCGATGGTCCGCATCGACATGTCGGAATTCATGGAGAAGCATTCGGTCGCTCGCCTGATCGGCGCGCCTCCGGGTTATGTTGGCTATGAGGAGGGCGGCGTCCTGACCGAGGCCGTGCGGCGCCGGCCTTATCAGGTCGTGCTGTTTGACGAGGTCGAGAAGGCGCACAGCGACGTGTTCAACGTTCTGCTGCAAGTGCTCGACGATGGCCGTTTGACCGACGGGCAGGGCCGCCAGGTCGATTTCACCAACACGCTGATCATCCTGACCAGCAACCTGGGCAGCCAGTATCTGGCGAACCTGGAGGACGGACAGAATGTGGAAAGCGTCGAGCCGCAGGTGATGGAAGTCGTCCGCGGACATTTCCGCCCCGAATTCCTCAACCGGCTGGACGAGATCATCCTGTTCCACCGTTTGGGCCAGGACCACATGGGGCCGATCGTCGAGATCCAGGTTGGCCGGGTGGCCAAGCTGCTCAAGGACCGCAAGATCACGCTCGACCTGACCGATGCGGCCAAGCGCTGGCTCGGCCGGGTTGGCTATGATCCAGTCTATGGCGCCCGTCCGCTAAAACGCGCGGTGCAGCGCTACCTGCAAGACCCGCTGGCGGAAAAGCTGCTGGGAGGGGAAATCCCTGACGGCAGTACCGTCAAGATTGACGAGGGTGACGGTGGGCTGATGTTCAGTTTGGCCTGAGCAAGTATCCTCGCTGCGGTCTGCCAGCGGATCAAAAAGGAAGGGCGGCGAGACCGAAGTCTCGCCGCCCTCTCTTTTGGTACGGGTTTGAGGCTTAGAAGTTAGCCTTGAACCCGGCATAGAAGAAGCGACCGAACGTTTCGTACGGATCGCCACCGGCAGTGCCCAGCAAGCCAAGCGGCGGCTTGCGGTCGGTGAAGTTGTCGACGCCCATGTAGAAGTTGTACTTCTTGTCGGCGGTTTCAAAGTTCACGCGCATGTTGTGATAGATCACGCCGGGGTAGTAGACCTGCGGGAACGCATCGAGGTTCTGCGGGTCCAGCGTGGTCAGCGTGTTCGGCGTGCAGGTCCGGCCGGTATAGCCAGTCGAACCCGAGGTCGGGCAGATACCCTGATAGGCGTTCTGGGTTTCCCAGCTGCCGATGGTCTGCTTGCCGAGGTAGCGGGCCGTATAGGACACGTCGACCGGACCGAAGTCATAGTTGACGTTGAAGTTGGCTGCCCAGCTCGGGTCGCCCAGCTCGTCCTTGATGCGGTTCGGTTCCTGCGGGAACAGCGGGTTCGTGTAGTTTTCACGCTTCAGAACCCGGGTAGCAATGCCACGAACCGACAGGCGGTGACCGTTTTCGAAGGTCTTGCGGTACGACAGGTCAATGTCGATGCCATCGGCCTTCAGCGCCGCAAAGTTGATGCCGCCCGCGATAACGGCCGGGTCAACGAACAGACCGGTCGAGGCATTGCGGTTGACGGTCTTGCAATACGGGTTGGTGATGCCGCCAGCAGTGTCGTAGCAGAGGTTGACGATCTGCTGGGCACCAAGCGCCGAGATCACGTTCTCAACCTTGATCTTGTAATAGTCGATCGTGAGGTTGAGGCCCGGGATGAACCGCGGCTCGATCACCACACCCAGCGTCAGGCTCTTGCCCTTTTCCGAGTTCAGGGTCGGGTTGCCGCCCGAGAGGAACGGCGTGCTCGAAGTCAGCGCGGTGCAGTTCCGCCACGGCGAACCGACGGCGCCGCTGAACGCGGTGGTGGAGCAAGCGGCAGACGAAGCAGCATTATGCACCGTCGGGACACCGGCCGCGGCGCAGTTGGCGGCGCGGTTCGGGTTGGCGGTGATGTTGTTGCTATCGCACGGGTCGGCGATGAACGCGAAGTTCTGCGAACCAGCCGCGAACAGGTCGCTCGCCGTCGGCGCACGGACCGAAACGGCGTAGGCGGCGCGGAAGCGGATGTCTTCAACCGGTGCCCAGATGCCGTCAACGTTCCACGCCCAGACAGTGCCAGCGCGGGTGTTGTAGTCGGAAACGCGGGCAGCGCCACGAACCGACAGTTCCTTCGCGAAGGGCAGATCCTTCAGCAGCGGAGCATCGAGTTCCGCGAAGGCTTCCTTGACGGTGACCTTGGGCGGAGTGAACGGAGCCAGCTTGTTGAGGAAGGTGGCGCCGCTGGCGACCAGGGCATCCCAAACGCTCGACGCTGTGTCTTCGCGGTATTCGCCGCCAAGCACGAAGCCGACCGGGCCGCCGGGCAGTTCGAACAGCTGCGAGCTGTCACCCGAGACGCTGGCTAGGAAGTTCAGCGATTCGGCGCGTTCCTTGCGGACGCCGTCCGAGTGGCTGAACTTGAGAGCGGCCGCGCTCGACAGACCATAGCCGAACATGTTCACGGGGACGCAGTCCGGGCGGACGTTGGTCACCGAGTTCACGCGGCAAATTACGCGTTGACCGGCCTGGTTGGTGGCGAAGTTGGTGCCAGTGAAGGTGGTCGGCGCAACGACCGCATCAGAAGACAGCAGGAAGCCATCGAGGTTGCCGTTGACGTCGTAGAGCAGCAGGTTGTTCTGCGAGTGGACGTCCGATTCAAAGCGGCCATAGTTGACCGACACTTCGTAGTTCCAGTCGTCGTTGAACGTACCTTCAACCCCACCGACGATACGGTAGGTATTGCGGTTGTGATCTTCGCTGCGGCCACCGAAGTCGACGTTGAAGCGCGACATGGTGAACGTGCCAGTGGCGACGTTGGCGCACAGACCATTTGCCTGCAGCGTTGCGAGCGCCTGACCCGTCAGGAAGCCGTTGTTGCAACGCAGTTCGCTGATTGCGGCGAACTGGGCGTTGGTTGTGGCGTAAAAGCTCTTCAGCGAACCCTGGAAGAAGCTGGGCTGGCCTTCGCCAAATGCATCAACATGGACGTACTTGGCTTCGATGTAGGGCCGGAACGCATCGCTGATGTCGTAATGAGCCAGCAGGTTGATGGCATAGCGTTGCGTGCCTGCCGCCATGACGCCGGTGTT
This sequence comes from Pseudomonadota bacterium, assembly GCA_041184605.1. GTDB lineage: Bacteria > Pseudomonadota > Alphaproteobacteria > Sphingomonadales > Sphingomonadaceae > Novosphingobium. Next base: position 441 of record JBEGJL010000018.1, on the reverse strand, counting down.
GCGCAGGGTCGAACCCTGACCGCCGAGCTGGTTGCCCGAACCCACGGGCGCATAGGACAGCGTCGGGGTGTCAACGAAAAGCGAACCATCGTTGGCAAAGCGCAGATAGCGACGGGTTGCGCTCGACGAAGAGTCGAGGGCGCCGATCGTGCCGGCATCGCTGATCGCGGCATTGCGCACGCCGCAAACAAAGGCGGTGTCGAAGATGCCGTCGGTACCACCCGGTTCGCCGCCGGTCGGTTCGACCGTCTGGAACTGGCAGCGACCGCTAAGCGCACCGGTGATGTCATCGCGCTGATAGTAATAGAGCGGCTCTGCCTTAGGCTCAGGACCCATTAAATCGCTTGCGCTGGCGGCGATGGCTTGATTCAATGGCGGCGCTGAGGAGGCGCTGCTGTTGTCTGATCTGTGGCTGTTGAGCGAGGCGCAGATGCGTCGGAT
>JBEGJL010000017.1:0-3891 GCA_041184605.1 Pseudomonadota bacterium | reverse complement strand
GGGTAAGCCAAGCGCTTCACCGAACAGGTCATCAAGCGGCACCATCGCCCATTCGTCGAGCGCGGGCGGCGGATTGTAACGGGCCTTACCATCAAGGCAGTAGCCCGATATCCCGATCCCGATCCCGACCAAGCGTTCACGGGCATCTGGTCGCGCGGTGAAGAACTGTTCTTTGGCTTCAGCGATCTTTCCGAAAACGGCGCGCCGGCTCATCACCGGCATGTCGAAATAGGCATAATCGACCACGTTTCCTGCGAAGTCCATTAGCAGGATCGACATCGCATCGGTCATCAGCGCCAGCCCTAACGAGAAGGCATATCCAGGCGCGATCGCAATTTCGAAGCTAGGCTGGCCGCGGCGGCCATTCGATCGCCGCTCGCCCAGTTGCAGGGCGCCGCAGGCCACAAGGTCATTGACGAGGCGAGAGACCGTTTGCTGCGAAAGCCCGCTGAGGCGGGCCAGTTCGGGCTGGGTCGAGCTGCTGCCCCGAAGCACCAGATTCAACAGCTGGCTTTCGCTGTCCGATGGTTGCCTGAACTGTTGGGAAAGCGGATGTAACGAAGCCATTTGCCTCTCATTGCAAATCAGGCCCGCAAGAGCAACGGCGATAAAACCCTAAATAATACTCAACGTGGGTTGAAATCATTTTACGGTGTCGATATGACCAGGCTCGACAAGGTCGAATGTACGACCGACAGGTGAGGAGAGGTCTGATGACGCGCATCTCAAAAGTGATGCTTGCCGGTGTTTCGTTGCTCGCATTTTCGCCCGCCGCGCTGCTAGCGCAAACCAAGGCCGAAGTGGCCGACCAGGGCGAGCAGGCATCGACCGAAGAAATTGTGGTGACCGGTACCAGCCGTTCGCGCATCTCGCTCGACACGCCGCTGGCGGTTAGCCAGGTGAGTGCGGGCGCACTGGCCCGGACCGGTGTCAGCAGCCAGGCGGATATTCTCAACACCATCCCGACCATCAAGGCTGATGGCGGCGGCGGCGAAGTCGCCTCGAACGTATTTGTGAAGGGCCTGCCGTCGGGCGGCCAATATCAGTTCACGCCGCTGATGTATGACGGGATCACATTGCTCTCGTCGTTTGGCCTGAACTCGTCTGCTTACGACGTCTATGCCCGTAACGATCTTGGCATTCAGCGCCTTGAATTCGTGCGCGGTGGCGTTTCAAACCTGTTTGGCCCCGGTTCAGTGGCTGGCCTGATCAACTATATCAGCAAGACTGGCTCAGATCGCCTTGAAGGCACCGTGCAGGTCGAAGTGGGTCAGGATGATCGCTATCGTGGCGATGTCGCGCTCAGCGGCCCGCTGGGCAACAACCTCTATTTCGCGGTTGCCGGTTTCTATCGTTCAGACAAGGGGCCGCTGCGCACCAATCTTGATACCAAGGGCGGCCAGCTGCGCGGCAATCTGGAATACCGTTTCGCCGACGGCAGCGGCAACATCAAGGTGCTGGGCCAGTACATCAACGACCAGGCCCAGTTCTACCTGCCGATCCCGCTCAACGGCACCACGCGTGAACGCCTGGTCGGCAATGACGGCAAGCTGGTCGAATCCGTTCAGAACAATTTTGCCGGCGGCCTGGGTTTCCGCACCCCCACCGGTACGTTCACTTCGGACATCAACGATGGGGTCAAGACCAAGGGCGGCTTCATCGGCCTGACCTTTGAAAAGGATTTCGGCGACAGCGGCTGGGCCATCAACGGCAAGTTCAAGTACAGCGATTACAAGCACAAGTTCGGCCTGTGGTCCGATGGTGACGGCGTGATCAACGTGCCGGAAACCTTGCAGAGCTTCCTGACCAATCGCAGCCTTGGCAATCTGGCCAATGCTTCGTTCACCTTTGTTGGTGGCGGTGCGGTTCCGAACACTTACCTGCTGTTCGCCAACCGCTTTACCGACCGCGTCCGTCCGGCCACCGATTTCACTGGCGAACTCAACCTGACCAAGAAGCTGGTCACGGGCGGGATCGATCATGCGATCACCCTGGGTGGCTTTTATGGCCGTGCCAGTGCTGGCGATTACAACGTAACCACCACCTATCTGGCCGAATTCAACAACATGCCGCGTCTGGTTAACCTGACTGTCACCAACCCGTTGACGAGCACCCAGACGGTCGTATCGGCCAATGGCCTGCTCAATGCTGGTGCTGGCTATGTCAACAACCGCCACAAGGCTGAACGCATAGCCGGTTACCTGGCTGACCAGATGAAGATCGGTGACCGGTTCAACTTTGACATCGGCGGCCGTGTCGAGCGGATCAATGGTGACATCAGCCGCGAGCGAACTTCGACCGTCGTAACCGATTCCACCACTGCAAACCTGTCCACCGCCCTGCGTGATGTGATCTGGGGCAATGGCGGGTTCTTGACCGGCAAGGTTGATACCACCGAATGGGCCCTGGCCGCTGGTGCGCTTTACAAGCTGACCGATCGCGTCAGTCTCTATGCCAATGCTTCGCGCGGGTTCTTCTTCCCCGAACTGCGCTCGGCGGCCTTCCGTCCGCTGCCAGCCGGCACTGCGGCCAACGCCAGTGTTGCGCCGGGCACGCAGAGCTACACCGCTGAAATCATCAAGCAGGCTGAAACGGGTATCAAGATCAGCCAGCCCCGATTCTCGGCCACGGCTTCGTTCCTCTACACCAAGCTCGACAATCGCCGTCAGGTGCTGTTCGTCAACGACGGGGCGGGTGGCTTTACCGAGAAGGTCAACCTGGTTGGGACCGAATCCTACGGGCTTGAAGCAACGCTTGATCTCAAGCTGACCAACGCGCTGCGCTTCAGCGGCAACCTGACCCTGCAAAAGGCCAAGTATGTCGCGTTTGACACTACCCCTGCCAACATTGGCAAGAAGGTCGAACGTCAGCCGCAGGTGCTCTATAATGCCGGCCTCTATTACGATGATGGTCGCTTCGATGCCTCGGTCTTCACCAACTACACTGGCGATAACTACACGGCTTCGGCCAACACGATCCAGCTTCAGGGCTGGAATGTTGCCAATCTTGACCTGGGCTACAAGGTGCCGCTGGGCGGTTCATCGGTCCGGGTCAGCCTGAACGTCTATAACCTGTTCGACACCGACGCGGTAACCGAAGGTTCGCCGCGCCAGGACAACAATCAGGCTGCCAATGGCGCATTCTTCGTCGGTCGTCCGGTGCTGCCGCGCCGGATCACCGGTCGCCTGACCTATAGCTTCTAATCGTCGTACATAACTGTGGCGGGGGCAGTGCCAATTGCCTCCGCCGCGTCCCATACTATCGGTTGCTTCGGCCATCTAAGGCAGGGATCGTCGGTTCATGAGTAATCGCCAGCAGCTGACCGATTACTTCCTACACGGCGTCGCGGCGAGCAGTCCCCGGTTGACCCTGCCAGCAGTTCTGCCCCGCTCGGCCCCGCGCGGCCGCACCATTGTTCTGGGCTGTGGCAAGGCAGCGGCTGAAATGGCGCAGGTCGCCAGCGAATGTCTGGCAGGTCCGGTAACCGGTTGCGTAGTGACCCGTCACGGACACAATGTTCCCAACCCGCCCGCTTCGATTGAAATCATCGAGGCGCGTCACCCGGTTCCGGATGGGCTAAGCCTTGAAGCGGGGCGCCGGCTTCTGGCCCTGGCCGCTGAGGCCGGCCCGGACGACCGTGTGATTTTCCTGATTTCCGGGGGCGGGTCCGCGCTGCTTTGCGCCCCGGCCAAAGGCTTGTCGTTCGAAAACAAGCAGGCGATCACTGACTCGCTGGTCCGATCCGGCGCTGGCATTGCCGAGATCAATCTGGTGCGGCGGCATCTGTCACGGATCAAGGGTGGCCGACTGGCTGCTATGGCCGGGGCACGGGGCGCTGATTTGCTGACTTGCGTCATCTCGGACGTGGCCGGCGATGATCCAGCCCTGATC
>JBEGJL010000016.1:0-3454 GCA_041184605.1 Pseudomonadota bacterium | reverse complement strand
GTCCAACGCGTGTCGAAGGATGGGAAGGCGGGGCGGCGTGGTGATCCGGGAGCCAGGAGACCTGCCTGAGACGGTCGTTCCGCAGCCGGGCGGGGTGTACCGGAATGCAGCAGGGGAACCGCAATCGTGCGGGTCCTTTCGCCATGAACGGCAGTTCGTTCATGCTGGAAGGAATCCTTGTGAAATATCTGTTTTTATTGGCAAATTCTATTGCATTTATCTCGCCGGCGCACGCGCAAGTGCCGGCCGATGACGAAGCGATCACCGTCGTCGCCAGCGGCACCGCGCAGCCGCTCAGCCAGACCGGACAGTCGATCAGCATCATCGGCGCGGATGAAATCGCTTCCGTCCAGGGCCCGGACCTGACCCGCGTGCTAGAGCGTCTCCCTGGCGTCTCGCTTGCCCGCTCGGGTCCGCTCGGCAGCCAGACCAGCCTGTTCGTCCGCGGCGCCAATTCGCAGCAACTGGTCGTGACGCTTGATGGCGTGCGGCTGGCTGACGTGGCGGCGCCCTCGGGCGGGTTTGACATCGGCACGCTGACTAGCGGCGGGATCGACAAGATCGAACTGCTGCGCGGCTCCAATTCCGTGGTCTGGGGATCGGATGCGATCGGCGGTGTGCTGGCATTGACCAGCGAACAATTCAGCGGCGTGCGCACCGGGATCGAATACGGCGCCAACGACACGTTCACCGCCGATGCCGCGCTTGGTATGGAACGCGATAGCTATGGCCTGACAGTCAGCGGCGGCCACGTCCGCAGTGAGGGGATTTCAGCCTATGCCGCCGGGACCGAGCCCGATGGCTTCCGGCAATGGCACGGCAGCTTGCGCGGTCATGCCAGCCTGACTGACAGCCTCACCCTGATTGCTGCCGGGCGCTATGCTGATAGCCGCGTTGATTTTGATGGCTTTCCGCCGCCGCTCTACAGCTTCGCCGATACGCCCGAATACCAGACGACCCGTCAGGGCTCGGGCCGGATCGGTCTGGATTATGCTGGCGGCAGCCTGGCGCTCAAACTGGGCGCAGCCTATTCCGATACCCGGCGGGACTATTTCGACGATGCAGCCAGCGCCGCGTCCAACTTTGCCACCGTCGGCAAGTCGTGGCGGGCGGACTTTTCCGGCAAGGCGGACCTTGCTCCGCAGGTCACGCTAAATTTCGGCACTGACAGCGAATGGACCCGGTTTGCGACCAGCTATGACGCCGAAAATACGGCCCGCCTGACAAGCGCCCACCTGCTGTTGGGCTATCACGCCCAGCACCTGCATCTTTCCGCAGGCTTGCGGATTGATGACCACGATCGCTTCGGGGCCCACTGGACATTCGGCGCGAATGGCGCGGTTGATCTGGCGGACAACCTCCGCCTGCGCGCATCCTTTGGCGAGGGGTTCAAGGCGCCGACGCTGTACCAGCTCTATGGCTATGGCGGGAACCTGAAGCTGCAGCCGGAAACCAGCAGGGCCTACGAAGCCGGGCTGGAATACGGCGACCGCACCAGCCGCTACCTCGCGGTCACCCTGTTCCGCCGCGATAGCCGCAACCTGATCGATTACGTTTACCCAGCGGGATATTTCAACACCGGCCGCACCCGGGCCGAGGGGCTTGAAGTGGAGGGTGGCTGGGCGCTGACCGCCAAATTGCGCGCCCGCGCCGCCTATAGCCACCTCGCAGCGACCGACCGCGTGACGGGCAAGGCCTTGCCGCGCCGTCCGCGCGACCAGCTCAGTGCAGGGCTCGATTGGCAAGCGCCGGTGGCGGGTCTCAACCTTGGCGCGGACCTGCGTCTGGCCGGAGCCAGCTATGATGATCGCGGCAATTTCACCCGGCTCGACGGTTATGGCCTGTTGACCCTGCGGGCCAGCCTGCCGCTGAACGACCGGTTCGAGCTGTATGGCCGGGTCGAGAACGTCACCAACACCCGCTACCAGACCGTGGCCGATTACGGCACATATGGCCGCTCGGCCTTCGCGGGGGTGCGCGCCAAATGGTAAGGGGCTGGGGTGCTCTTCTCGCGCTTGCGCTGGCCGGTTGCACGGCAGTCCCCTCGCGTGAGGCTGCCCAGGCCGTGCCGACGATCGTCAGCCTGAACCCCTGTACCGATGCCATCCTGACCGAAGTGGCCGATCCACAGCAGGTCCTGGCCATTTCGCACTATAGTCAGGACCCGGGCGCATCCTCGATGGACCTCGCAGCGGCGCGCCGGTTCCATGCGACCAGCGGCACGGTCGAGGAGATCCTGGCGCTCAAGCCCGATCTGGTGGTGGACGGCACCTTTACTGCCCCGGCCACCCGGTCGGCGCTGGCGCGCCTTGGGCTGAAGCTGGAGCAGGTGCCAATCGCGGCGACGGTGCCAGACAGCCTTGCACAGGTCCGGCGGCTGGCTGCGCTGGCCGGCCATCCCGAGCGCGGGGAAGCGCTGGTGCGTCGGATCGAGGCAGCGCTGGCCGCCAGCAAGGCACCCCCCGGCACGCCTGTCCCGGCGATCGTCTGGCAGGGCGGCGGGATCGTCGCAGGGGAGGGCACCCTCATCACCGCGCTGCTGGCGCATACCGGTTTCAGCAATGGCGCCGCCGCCCGCGGTCTTTCCCAAGCCAGCCATCTCCCGCTGGAGGCCATGCTGGCCGATCCCCCGCGCGTGATCCTGGCCGCGGGCAACGGCCACGGCGATGAGGATAGATTGCTCAGCCATCCGGCGCTGGCGGGGTTGCGGAACACCACCCGCGCGCCGCTGGAGCCGTCGCTGCTGTGGTGTGGCGGGCCAACCATTCCCAAGACGCTGGCGAGGCTGGCGGAAGTGCGGCAAGGACTGCGACCGACCGATGGGATCCGCCAATGACCCGCACCGTCTCCTTGCTACTTGCCGCCCTGGCGCTGGCCCTGCCGCTCTCGCTGCTGGCAGGGCGCGTGTGGATCGATCCCATGGCCCCGCTCGGCCCCGAAGCCAGCCTGATCCTGGCCGAACTGCGCCTGCCGCGCGCCATGCTGGCCGTCTTGCTGGGTGCCGGGCTGGGTGCCAGCGGAGCAGCGATGCAGGGCTACCTGCGCAATCCACTGGCCGATCCGGGCCTGTTCGGGATCGCCCCGGGAGCGGCGCTGGGCGCAGTGCTCAGCTTCTGGACCGGCTGGGCCAGCACCGGTTGGGCCTTGCCCGCCTTTGCGCTGGCCGGCGCTGGCGGAGCGATGCTCCTGCTCACCCTGATTGCCGGCAGACAGGGCGGGGTGGTGCTGTTTACCCTCGCCGGAATGATGATCGCCAGTCTGGCGGGGGCATTGATGAGCCTGGCGATCAGCCTGTCCCCAACGCCCTTCGCGATGAGCGAGATCGTGACCTGGCTGATGGGCGCGTTGACCGATCGTTCGTGGCGCGAGGTCTGGATCGCCGCGCCGCTGATCTTTGCCGGGATTGCCCTGCTGCGCGCTGCCGGTCGGGGTCTCGATGCGCTCACCTTGGGTG
>JBEGJL010000015.1:0-3422 GCA_041184605.1 Pseudomonadota bacterium | reverse complement strand
GGAAATGCCCTGCCCGGTGCTGGCGGATGAAATCCTTACCCCCGGCGAAGGTCAGGTGAAGGTGCTGATCTCGATCGGCGGCAATCCCGAGATCGCCTTCCCGAACCAGCGCAAGGTGCGCAAAGCGCTCGATACGCTCGACCTGTTCGTCCAGATCGATCCATGGATGTCGGCCAGCGCCAAGCGGGCAGATGTGATCCTGGCCCCTTCGATGTGTTTAGAGCGCGAAGACATCAACAATGTCTCGCAGCCGTTCTGCGAGCTGCCCTATGCGCATTACACAGAGGCCATGGTTCCGCCACCCGGCGACACCATGGACGAATATCAAATGCTGTGGTGGATCGCCAAGCACCTTGGCCTGCAGCTGAACTTGCCCGGCGGGCCGTGCTCGATGGAGCAATGCCCCGACAAGGCCACCATGCTCGACCTGATCTCGCACGGCTGCCTGGTTGCACCGAGCCGAGCCAAGGCCGATGCCCAAAACGCCGTTCAGCCAGGCGGGGCACTGCTTTATCCAGAACACCACATGACCATTGGCCCGGCCGATCCCGAATCAACAAACAAGTTCAACCTGGCAGCAGGCGATATGCCTGAGGCCTTCTTGACCTATGCGGTCGCCACTCCCGAGGCCGACGGCTTCACCTTCCGCCTGATCTCGCGCCGCTCGAAGCACCGCTACAACAGCAATGGCCATACCTTTCCGCATCTCAAGAAGAAGATGCCGACCAACCCGGCCTTCTTCCACCCTGACGATCTGGCCGAAATGGCGATTTCTGAGGGAGCGGTGATCGAGATAACCTCGCGTGTCGCCTCGATCCATGCCGTGACCAAAGCCAGCGACAAGGTTCGCCGCGGGGTGATCTCGATGTCTCACGCCTGGGGCGACGACGATGCCGGCAAGGACGATGTTCACGAAAAGGGCGGATCGACCAACCGACTGATCGACGACGCCCACGACATGGACCCGATCACCGGCATGGTCCTGCAAAGCGCGATCCCGGTGCGCGTGTCGGCGGCCTGAACCCGCTCAACCCAATTGGCATCAAAAAAATGCCGCCCCGATGAGGGGCGGCAAGTCTTTCCGGAGAGTGGTTGCCGGTTGATCAGAACTTGAAGCTGGCCTCGACGAAGACCTGGCGGCCACGGTTTTGGCTCACCGCCAAATCGTCGCCCGCAGGCACATAGGTCGCCGTGCCTGGCGTTCCGTAGCCACCCGGAGGGGCCAGGAACGGACGCCCGCCGCTGGTAATGGTGTAGATCTTGTTGGTCAGATTGACTCCAACCAGCGACAACTTCCACGCGCCCTTTGGATCGCCGATCGAAATCGAACCATCAAACGTCACATAGCTGGGCTGCTTGAGATCTGTCAGCCTGTCATTGTTGGTGAAGTATGAACTAACCCATTGCATGTTGCCGTTCATTCCAAACTGCAGCGCATCACCCACCGGCACTGCCAAATCGAAGGCCACATTGCCGGCAAATTCAGGCGCCCTTGCGACCCGGCGACCCTTGAGATTTTGCCCGGTAGTTCCGAAGAAATCCTTGGTGAAGGTCGCATCGGTATAGGCCAGCGAGCTGGAAAGGCGAAGCCCTTCAACCGGCGTGCGCCACCCGAACTCCAGATCAAAGCCCTTGGTTGTCAGCTGGCCAGCATTCTTGGTAACGAATTGAACGGCAACGGCATTGAACACCTGAATCTGAAGATCGGTAAAACGATAGTAGAATGCCGATGCGTTTAACGTAAGTGTTCTATTGGCAAACTGCGATTTGATGCCGACTTCGCCGCCTTTGCCAATCTCAGACTTATAGATCAGCGAGCTGAAGTCACCAGAAAGTGCTGCGGCACTCAGGCTGTTCGAAGGCAACGCCGAGTTGTCGATACCGCCCGATTTGAACCCGGTCTTGTACGCGGCATAGAGGTTGATGTCATCGGACGCCTTGTACCGGAGCGACACTTCGGGAGATACGTTGCTATCATGAAAGCGGATCGGACCCGAGAAGAAGCCGGGATCGATGAATGCCGGTCCAGCAGCCAATGCCGCGTTAACGTATGGCACGCTGATCGTATTGACCTTGTTTTCTTTCGTCCAGCGCAGCCCGCCAGCCAACTCAAGACGGTCGGTCAGATCAAGCTTTGCGCTGCCAAAAATGGACACGGTATCGGTTTTGGTCTTGTGCTTCTTGAACCAGTCATAACTGACCCCGGTGGGAACATCGGGCCGGATGATCGAGAAGTTGACCGCCATCTGTGAGGTGTTGAAGTCAATCTCGCGCCATTCGTAAAACGCGCCGAGCATGAAATTCAATTTGCTGTCAAAGTCGCTCGCGAGGCGCAATTCCTGGGTGAACTGCCGGGTCTTGTTGACCGGATCGCTTGAGCCAACACCCATGGCAGAACCAGGCGCGTTGTTGGCCGCGAGCGCAGGTGCAATCAAAGCCAGCGAAATGCCATTCGGATTGAACGCCGGGCCGACCCCGACATAGCTGTAGCTGTCAAAATCGACTGCCTTGAGGTTCAGGAAGCCGCTGACTGAAGTCAGCGTCAGGTGAGGCATAAGGTCAAGATCCCACCGCAGCCTGGTCATGATAATGTCGGTCTTACCGAACGGATGCCCAGGGTAGATCCCCTCAGCTCCGCTTCCCGAAGGAAACTTGACTGTCTGGGTCGGCGACGGATCAGAGATGGCGTAATAATTGTCGTGATCGTTGCAGTTTGCCCCGGACGGGATCGCAACCGCGCCGCCCAGCAAGACTATTTCGTCGGCTCGTCCGTTCGGACCGCAATTGGTGTCGGTTTGCGCCACGGCACCATCATTGCGATTGGTAACGTAGTTGAACTTGAAGTTGGCCTTGAAGTTGTCCACCGGCTCCCACTGAAGTGTCAGGCGGCCGACGAAATCCCGCAACCCGCGGTCACGATTGACAGCCGCGATACCGGGCTGAATCGTGACAAATTTCTTTGCATCGCTGTACTGTGCAGCGACCCGAATGCCCAGCGTGTCACTGAGCGGGCCAGAAATGTGCCCTCCGACGAGATAGGCGTCCTCTTCGAATTCGTAAGAGGCCTTGCCGGCCACTTCCCACTTTTTGGTGGGGTTGGCTGAACGCAAAGATAGCACCCCGGCCGAAGCGCTCTTGCCAAAGAACAGCGACTGCGGACCCTTGAGCACGTCGATCTGTTCGACATCGAAGAAGCCGGCCTGGACCATGCGCATCGTGCTGACCTGAACCCCGTCGAAATCGAATGCCACGGCTGAATCGAACGACGCCGAAATGTTGGAGGAACCAACACCGCGCAAGCTAGGCTCAGGACCCATTAAATCGCTTGCGCTGGCGGCGATGGCTTGATTCAATGGCGGCGCTGAGGAGGCGCTGCTGTTGTCTGATCTGTGGCTGTTGAGCGAGGCGCAGATGCGTCGGAT
>JBEGJL010000014.1:0-2662 GCA_041184605.1 Pseudomonadota bacterium | reverse complement strand
CTATTGGCAGTTCGCCGCCATTGCCCGATGCAGCCACGCCGATCAAGCAAAGTTCCGGCGTTTTGCCCGTAGTTTTACCCTTCCTGCGCCTAGCCACCGAAGATCGGCAGCGAGACAATGTCGTTCAAGGTGACGAACAGCATCAGGGCCAGCATGAAAGCCAGGCCGGTGCGGAACGCCCACTCCTGACTGCGCACACCCAGCGGCTTACGACGGACAGCTTCTGCCGCGTAGATAGCCAGGTGCCCGCCGTCGAGGGTGGGGATTGGCAGCAAGTTAATGAATGCCAAATTAATTGAGATCAGCGCGGCGAAAGAGACGAATGACAGCCAGCCGAGCGAAAGCTGTTCGCCCGAAAACTTGGCGATCTTGATCGGCCCGCCCAGTTCATCAAGCGGGCGCTCGCCGGTCACAATCTGGACCAGCCCGGCGGCCATGGTCCGGATGATGCCCATCGATTGGTCAAAGCCGGTGGCAACGGCCTTGACCGGGCCGACACTCTGAAACTCCATCGCCGCAGGACGAATGCCCAGCAGCCCGCGCCGGATCTCATTCCCAAAACGGTCCTTCTGCACATCAGTGGCCAACTTGACCGGCTGGGTGAAGCTGATGCCATTGCGCTCCGCCGCGATCGTAATCGTGCGGCCAGGATAAAGCGCGACGCGTTCTGCAATGTCCAGGAAGTTATCGACCTTGGCACCATCAATGGCGACAATCCGGTCCCCCGCCTTGAACCCGGCCGCCTGGGCGACCGAACCCTTCGAGAACTCGCCAATTACGGGGGCGGCGCTTGGCACGCCATAGGCCATGTTGAAGGCCGCGAAGATGCCGACAGCGACCAACAGGTTCATCAAGGGGCCCGCCAGCACGATCAGGGCCCGCTGCCACAGCGCGGCATATTGGAACATGCCCCGCTTTTCCTCCGGGCTGGCCTTCGCCGCCTCCGGATTGGGAATGGAGGTCGCGCTCATGTCGCCTGCAAACTGGACGTAACCACCCAGCGGCAGGGCCGCGATCCGCCAGCGGGTGCCGCGCCGATCGGTCCAGCCGACCAGTTCCTTGCCAAAGCCGATCGAGAACACGTCTGCCTTCACCTTGAAGGCCCGCCCAACCAGATAGTGCCCCAGTTCGTGCAGGACGACCAAGGGCCCCAGGACCAGCAGGAAAGCGCCAATCATCATCAGGACTGAGGGGGATCCGCTCACTGTCTTACGCACTCCAGAATATTGCGCGCCTCGGTCCGCGCAGCGGCATCGATGGCCATCACGTCGGCCAGCGAAGCCGGTGACGCCGGAGCATAGCGCGCCAGCACCTGATCCACCACTACGGCAATACGCGTGAATGGAAGCTTGCCATCAAGGAACGCGGCAACCGCTACCTCATTGGCGGCATTCAGTACCGCGGGCGCCGCCCCCCCTGCCTCGGCAGCCTGGCGGCAGAGGCGCGTGGCCGGGAAGCGCTCTTCATCGGGCGCCCGGAAAGTCAGCTCCCCAATGGCTGCCAGATCCAGCGGCGCCAGCGGCGTATCCATTCGTTCCGGCCAGGCCAGACACGATGCAATCGGCACGCGCATGTCGCTGGGGCCAAGCTGCGCCAAGGTCGATCCATCGCGGTATTCAACCATCGAATGGATCACCGACTGCGGGTGAACAATGATCTTCAGCTTATCGAGGCCGACCGGAAACAGGTGGTGTGCCTCGATCAGTTCCAGACCCTTGTTGAACATGGTGGCGCTGTCGACGCTGATCTTGGCACCCATCGACCAGTTCGGGTGCTTGACCGCCTGCGCGGGGGTTGCAGCGTGCAACTGCTCCAGGCTCCAGTCGCGGAACGGCCCGCCACTGGCGGTCAGCGTGATGGAGCGGACGTGATCATAGCTGTTTCCGGCAAGGCACTGGAAAATGGCGTTATGTTCGCTATCGGTGGGCAGCAGGGTTGTGCCGCAGCGGGCAACGGCGGCCGTCATCACGTCACCCGCGGCCACCAGGGCTTCCTTGTTGGCCAGCGCCACTGTCCGGCTATGTTCGATCGCTGCCATGGTCGGGGCAAGGCCCGCGCAGCCAACGATCGCCGCCACGGTCAGGTCCACCGGACGACTGGCGGCTTCCACCAAAGCGGCTTCGCCGCCAGCGGCGATAGTTGGCGTGCCCGCCAAAGCCTCACGCAGCGCCGGCAAGGCAGCCTCGTCGGCCACCACTGCGACCTCTGCCGAAAATTCGCGCGCCAATTTCGCCAGTTCGCTGGCATTTCCGTTGGCAGTCAGGGCGATCACGCGCCACTGGCCCGGTTGACGCCGGATCAGGTCCAGCGTCGACGCCCCGATTGAACCGGTCGCTCCAAGGATGGAGATGCTGCGCATCACAGCGCGCTAAGGGCCGCCAGCAGCGCGGCCAGGAAACTGACCGCGATCAGCCCGTCAACACGATCAAACAGGCCGCCATGGCCAGGGATCAGCTTGCCCGAATCCTTTACCCCTGCCCGCCGTTTCATCCAGCTTTCGAAGAAATCGCCGGCCTGGGCGACAACCGTGGCCAAAACCGCCAGCCCCAGCACCTGCCACCAGGCCGGGCTGGCATCGCTCAGCTTCGCAGACAGGATCAGGACCGCCAATGCGCCCAGAATACCGCCCAGCAAACCCGCCCAGGTCTTGGACGGGCTGATG
>JBEGJL010000013.1:0-6959 GCA_041184605.1 Pseudomonadota bacterium | reverse complement strand
GATATGGGCCTGCCCTTCGGCACGCATGCGTGCCGAAGGGCAGGCCCATATCGATCGGATTAACGCCGCACTGGCCTTGGTCCGCAAGTTCCTGGATTGGGACCGCGCCCTGCGTCGGCTGGATGAGCTGAACGCGCGGGTGGAAGATCCCAAACTTTGGGATAGCCCCAAGGAAGCCGAAGCGGTGATGAAGGAACGTCGCCGGCTTGAGGCGGCGATCGGCACTGTCCACGACATCTCGGCGCAGATGGCTGATGCGATCGAGTTCGTTGAGCTTGGTGAGATGGAGGACGACGAGGCAACGATCCAGGAAGGCCTGGACGCTTTGGGTCGGCTCGCTGATCGCGCTGATGCCGACAAGGTCCAGGCCCTGCTTGCGGGCGAGGCTGATGCCAATGACACCTATATTGAAATTCATGCCGGCGCGGGTGGCACCGAAAGCCAGGACTGGGCGGAAATGCTGTTCCGCATGTACACGCGCTGGGCTGAAAAGCGCGGGTTCAAGGTCGATACGATCGAATACCAGGCAGGCGAGCAGGCCGGCATCAAGAGCGCGACGATCCTGGTCAAGGGTGAGAACGCCTATGGCTATGCCAAGACCGAAAGTGGTGTCCATCGCCTCGTCCGGATCAGCCCCTATGATAGCTCGGCACGGCGCCACACCAGCTTCAGCTCGGTTTGGGTCTTTCCGGTTATCGATGACAATTTCAGCATCGAAATCAATCCGGCCGATCTGAAGATCGACACCTACCGCGCTTCGGGTGCAGGCGGACAGCACGTCAACACCACAGACTCGGCCGTCCGCATTACCCACGTGCCGAGCGGCATTATCGTTGCCAGCCAGCAGGACCGCAGCCAGCACAAGAACCGCGAAATCTGTATGGGCATGTTGAAATCGCGGCTCTACGAAGAGGAAATGCGCAAGCGGGAAGAGGCTGCCAGCGCGGAGCATTCCGCCAAGAGCGATATTGGCTGGGGCCACCAGATTCGATCCTATGTCCTGCAGCCGTATCAGATGGTGAAAGACCTGCGCACCGGCGTGACTAGCCCGACCCCGTCCGACGTGCTTGATGGTGATCTTGACCAGTTCATGGCCGCCGCTCTGGCCCAGCGCGTGACTGGCGAAAAGGTTGAGGTGGAGGACGACGATTGAGGCTGATTGCGGCCCTTGCTGCGCTGGGGCTGCTGGCCGCCTGCGGCGGTGCAAAGGATGCAGACCGGCCTGAAACATCGCGGGATTTTCCGCGCGCATGGCGCCCTGTATCGGAATTGTCAGGCAACGAGTTTGGCAATGAAGACCAGCGTGACAACCTTGGCGAGGCAGAGGTTGTTATGGCCCTTGCCAGGATCAAGACGGGCACAACGGTGGCCGATATTGGGGCGGGCGAGGGTTACTACACGGTCCGGCTGGCCGAACGGGTTGGCAGCAAGGGACGCGTGCTAGCGCAGGATATCGATCCGGGTGCAATCCAGCGGCTTGGCCAGCGGGTTGAGCGTGAGCGTCTGGACAATGTTTCGATCAAGACAGGCGCACCCGATGATCCGCGCCTGCCGGCCAACAGCTTTGACCGGGTCTTTCTGGTTCATATGTACCATGAGGTCACCGAGCCTTACGCATTCCTGTGGCGGCTACGGCCGGCGCTGCGACAAGGTGGGCAGGTGATCGTGGTCGACGTTGATCGACCAACCGACCACCATGGCATGCCACCCAGTCTGCTGTTCTGTGAATTTCAGGCGGTGGGCTTTCGCCTGGCGGAATTTGTGCGTAGACCGGAACTCAACGGTTACTATGCGCAGTTTGAGGCAGTTGGGCCGCGCCCCGATCCGGGGGCAATCAAACCGTGCAATACGGGACAGGGAAAGACTGGGAGCTGATGTCGTTCAAGGGTTTGAAGCCAATTCTTTATGGCGGTCGTGAAGTTTGGCCGCTGGTTGAAGGCGGCAAGGGAGTGGCTGCAACAAACCATGCCAGTTCCGGAGCATGGGCAGCAGCTGGTGGAATCGGCACGGTCAGCGCAGTCAATGCTGACAGTTATGATGCCGAAGGCAAAATTATCCCCCAGATCTATAACGCCCTGACCCGGCGCGAACGGCATGAGGAACTGATCCAGTACGGCATTGCCGGGGCGGTGGAGCAGGTTCGTCGGGCCTACGACATTTCGAACGGCAAGGGCGCGATCAATATCAACGTCCTGTGGGAAATGGGTGGCGCCCAACAGATCCTCGAGGGCGTGCTGGAAAAGACCCGAGGTCTGGTGACTGGCGTTACCTGCGGAGCGGGCATGCCGTACAAGCTGTCAGAGATCGCCGCCCGGTTTAACGTGAATTACCTGCCCATTGTCAGTTCGGCCCGGGCCTTCCGGGCGCTATGGAAGCGGGCCTATCACAAGGTTGCCGAACTGATGGCCGCGGTGGTCTATGAAGATCCCTGGCTGGCCGGTGGGCACAATGGGCTGTCCAATGCGGAAGACCCGCTTAAGCCGGAGGATCCCTATCCGCGGGTCAAGGCACTGCGCGAAACCATGCGCGCCGAAGGGGTCCCGGATTCGGTGCCGATCGTCATGGCTGGTGGGGTCTGGTTCCTGCGCGAATGGGACAACTGGATCGACAATCCGGAACTGGGCAGCATCGCCTTCCAGTTCGGCACCCGGCCACTGCTGACCGAGGAAAGCCCGATCCCCCAGGCGTGGAAGGATCATCTGCGTACCTTGGAGCCGGGCGACGTGCTGCTGCACCGGTTCTCACCGACTGGGTTCTATTCCTCGGCGGTCAAGAACCCGTTCCTGCGCAAGCTTGAGGGGCGGAGCGAACGGCAGATTCCCTATTCGAAGGTCCAGGCGGGCGAACATACTGTCCAGCTGGACGTTGGGGTTCGGGGCAAGAACTTCTGGGTCGCACCGCGCGATCTTGAGCGGGCACGGGGCTGGGTAGCCGCAGGTTACACCGACGGTCTGCGTACACCAGATGATACGATCGTTTTCGTCGCACCCGACGAGCGAGCCGAAATCCAGCAGGACCAGAAGGATTGCATGGGCTGTCTCAGCCATTGCGGTTTCTCGTCATGGAAGGATCATGACGATTACACGACTGGGCGTCTGGCTGATCCCCGCAGCTTCTGCATCCAGAAGACGTTGCAGGACATCGCGCACGGCGGTCCGATCGATGAGAACCTGATGTTTGCGGGCCATGCGGCCTATCGCTTCAAGCAGGACCCGTTCTATTCAAACAACTTCACCCCGACGGTGAAGCAATTGGTCGATCGGATCCTGACCGGCGATTGAGTGGCCAAATGGGCGAGGCGGATTGCGCACCCGCCTCGCCGGTAAAGTCAGTCCAATTCCCAGGCGCGTTCACCATGGCTGGTGATATCCAGCCCTTCGCGCTCGGCATCCTCACTTACCCGCATCGGGAAGACCACGCTGACAAAGACAGCCAGGACGGCCGTGGCGATTGCCGAATAAAGCCCGACAACGCCCACCCCGATGACCTGCGCGGTCAACTGCTTGGTCATGCCAACGCCTGCGGCATAACCGGTCCCGCCCAAGTCAGGCGAGATGAAGATTGCGAGGAGCAGCGATCCCATGATGCCACCAACCCCGTGGACCGCAAAGACATCCAGTGAATCGTCGATTTTCAGACGCTGCTTGACCAGTTGGATCATCGGATAGCATCCGCCCGCGGCAATGACGCCAAACAGCATGGCAGAACCGGGGGAGATGTAGCCCGCAGCTGGCGTAACTGTTGCAAGCCCGGCGATCGCGCCGGTTGCGAAGCCGACCGAGGTGGGCTTGCCGACGGTAAACCGCTCGACCAACAGCCAGACCAGCGCGGCCACGCTTGCGGCAACGTGGGTGTTGATGATGGCGCTGGCCGCGTCATCGCTGGCGGCGAGGGCCGAGCCGCCGTTGAACCCGAACCAGCCGACCCACAGCAAGGCTGCGCCGGCCATGGTCAGCGATGGGCTGTGGGGCAGCATCAGGGTCTTTGGAAAACCTTGGCGACGCCCTAGCAAAAGCGCCGCGACCAGCGCGGAAACCCCGGCCGTGGTGTGCACAACGATGCCACCCGCAAAATCGAGCGTCCCGACTTTAGTCGCCAGCCAGCCGCTTCCCCAGACCCAGTGGGCCACCGGGGCATAGACCACCAGGCTCCACAAGGCGCAGAAGCCAACCACCCAGCCGAACCGGGCGCGATCGACCCAGGCGCCCGCCATCAGCGCCGGCGTGATTGCGGCGAAAGTCAGCTGGAACAGAGCGAAGGTTCGCTCGGAAATACCCAGATCGCCGTGCAGCACCTGCGCGGTCCCGTTCAGCATCCAGGCATTGCCGGCGCCAAGCCAGCCGGTGGTCACGTTACCAAAGGCGATCGTATAGCCGACCATGATCCACAGCGTCGAAGCGATGGCAGCAATTGCCCCGACTTGCACCAGCACTGACAGGAAGTTCTTGGCCCGCACGAGTCCGCCGTAAAACAGCGTCAACCCGGGCATGGTCATCAACAGGACAAAGGCCGATGAGGTGAGGATCCATGCCGTATCACCGGTGTTGACCGTGCCCGTCGCTGCGGCTTGCGCCAGGGCCGGGCTGGCACCTGACAGCAAAAGAAGGCTGGCCAACGGGCCGATCTTACCGCGCATATTTATCCTCCCCAGCCGGTCCCGGCTCTAATCCGGACGGAGCGTTAGAGCAATAAACTGTATCTCGGCAAGCGATTGCGCTGGCGATTCATTGCGCCAAAACGGGAATTATGCCCAGCCTTGTAACACCTGGTCGGGCGGGCGGTGGCCGTCCACCCAGAAGCGGATGTTGGCAATAACCTTCTCACCAGCCAGGGATCGCCCCTCAACCGTCGCGCTGCCGAGGTGGGGCAGGGTTATGACGTTCGGCAGCGCAATGAGCCGCGGATCAACGCTAGGTTCGCGGGCGTAAACATCCAGACCGGCACCGCCCAGCGTGCCTGCTTGCAGGGCCGCGATTAGGGCTTCTTCGTCAATCAGGTCCCCCCGCGCGGTGTTGATGACGAAAGCGCCAGGTTTGAGCAACCCGATCCTGCGTGCATCAAGCAGGTGGTGTGTTTCCGCGCTGGCCGGGCAATGCAGCGAGATAACATCGGCTTCGGCGAGGAGCTGGTCCAGATCACCAATATATCGCGCCCCCAGCATATTCTCGATTGCACCGGGCAAGGGTTGGCGGTTGTGATAGGTCACTTCCATCCCGAACGCGCGGGCGCGGTGGGCCACGGCCTGGCCGATCCGGCCCATGCCGACAATGGCCAAGCGCTTGCCACCCACGGAACGCCCCAGCAGTTGTGTCGGCGCCCAGCCGGTCCAGGCGCTATCGCGAACCAGCCGGCTGCCTTCTCCCAAGCGGCGCGGAACCGACAGGATCAGCATCATGGTCAGGTCAGCCGTATCATCGGTGAACACGCCGGGCGTATTGGTGACGATGATCTTGCGTGCCCGTGCTGCGGCCAGGTCAATATGCTCAATTCCGGCGCCAAAGTTGGCGATCAGGCCCAGGCGATCGCCACATTCCGCCAACATTGTCGCATCGATCCGGTCCGTAACGGTGGGAACAAGAACGTCGGCATCGCGCATCGCGGCGACCAACTCATCCCGGGAAAGCGGCGCGTCGGCGGTATTCGTGACCACATCAAACAGCTCGGCCATCCGGGCTTCAACCGCAGGGACGAGGTGACGGGTAACATAGACTCGCGGCTTGCCTGTGACCCGTCTGGCAAGCGGGGTGTCGGAGACGATTGGCATGGGGCATGCGCTAAGCCCGTGGATGGTCATGGGTCAAGCGGCTTGAACCATAAGCAAGGTCATCGCTATCAGCGACTCATGCTGACCCGAGTCCATTTTTTGCCAGTCGCTGCCCTGTTGGGAATTGCTGCGCCTGCCGTCGCCCAGGAAGCCAAGGTGCCTTATTGGGCCTCAATCCGTGCCGGTGAAGTAAACATGCGGGTTGGCCCGGCAGAGGAATACCAGATCGCCTGGGTTTATCGCCGCCCGCAGCTGCCGGTGAAGGTGGTCCGGGTCAAGGATGGCTGGCGATTGGTCCAGGATCCCGATGGCGCAAAGGGTTGGATGAACCAGCGGTTTCTGACCCGCCAAAGGACCGCATATGTGTTCGGCAAAGCACCCGCCGATATGCGAGAAAGCGGGGACGGGGCAGGCAAATTGCTGTGGCGGATTGGGCCGGGCAATGTCGGGCTGCTGGGTGATTGCGACGGGGGTTGGTGCAAGTTTGCGGTGGGCAAGCGCAAGGGCTTTGTTGAGCAGTCTCGGATGTGGGGCGCGGGCGAACCCTAGGATAAGCGCGGGGAGGGCATGCGCCGCTCCCCGCTATCAGTTTCACGATTTTGCCGGCGTTACCGTGACAGTCATTTTACCATCGGTCGAGGTCGCCTTGAACGAGCCATCGGCCGCCGGTGGGGTCAGGTTGAAGCATGTTTCGCCTTCATCACCCTCTGGATCGAAGCAATCCATGCCGTTCTTGCTAGTGAAGGCGCCCTTTACTTCAGTGCCATCGGGGGCCGTGTCGACATAGGTTCCATCGGCATTGATGAGGGTCGTCCCTGCCGGACCCGCATCATTGGCTACAGTGTAGAGCCCCGGCGGTGTGGCAGACTTGCCCGCAACCTCGGCACTGCTGACTACTGAATTCTCTGCCGCTGGCGCTTCTTCGGCCTTGTTGCTGCAAGCGGCCAAGGTGGCCACGGCGGCGATCAAAATAAGCTTTTTCATAGTCATCTCCCCCTATTGGATGATGGAAGGCTATGCTTGATCGCCGCCGCTGGCAACTCAGTCCAGAAGCTCGACAGCAATCGCGGTGGCTTCGCCACCACCGATGCACAGGCTGGCTACGCCTTTGGTCTTGCCGTGGCGCTTCAGGGCCGCGATCAGCGTAGTCACGATACGCGCCCCAGAAGCGCCGCTGGGCTGGCCAAGCGCGGTT
>JBEGJL010000012.1:0-3180 GCA_041184605.1 Pseudomonadota bacterium | reverse complement strand
GCGCTGGGCCGCATGCTGCTCGAAGCGAGCGGCGCGCAGCAGCTTGGCGCGGGCCAGGCGTTCCAGGCCAAGGCGCTCGGTCGGATTGGCCCGATCCGCTATGACGCAGAGGCGCTGTGGGTCGCCGGTGACTTCACCAGCGAGCTGGTCGATGCGCGCCAGCGGCGCCAATATGGCCTGCGCCTCAGTTCCGCGCTCAGGCTCGGCTCGTGGCGTCTGCCGGTGGAGGGCGGAATCCGCCATTTCCAGTCGCGCACCGGGGCAAAGGTTACCGAGTGGTTAATTCGCTCGGCCTTGCAGGTCAGGCGGACCTCGCTCACGACCGAGCTGTCGCGCCGGTCCGCCCGGGGACCGGCCAATGCGGTGGCGGGTGAAGACCTTGGCACCAAACTTAACCTGATTGCCAACACGGCAATCGGTCGCGTCCGGCTGCGCGGCGCAGCCCGGTTTGCACTGGATCGCGGCAATCGGGGCCTGGATAACGCGCAGGTCGTGGCCGAGACCGCGCTGGGCCAGAGTTCGACCCTGCGGCTCGGCTATGAACGCGATGCCACCGCGCACCGCAGCGAGGCCATGCTTGGCTGGGTCCGCCAGTTCGATCGCTTTGCCCTGCGGACCGAAGGCCGGATCGACAACCGCGGGCGGCTGTCGCTGGGTGTGACCCTGGGCTTCAGCCTGGGGCCCGATCCGGTCGACGGCGGCTGGCGAATGTCGCGCCAGCGCCTTGCCGAAAGCGGCCAGGCCGCGGTCGAGGTGTTCCGCGACGAGAATGGCGATGGCTATCGCCAGGCCGGAGAAGGGCTGGTGGAAGGTGTATCGGTCGAGGCCGGGTTCCGGCACACCGATGCGCCAACCAACAAGGCTGGGCGGGCGGTGATCGATGGCCTGACACCCTTTGTCCCGGTGCTGGTTTCGATCGATGCCGGAACCCTGCCCGATCCGCTGCTACAACCCAAAGTGCAGGGCATGGTGGTCGTCCCGCGGCCCGGCGTCTCGGCCAAGGTCAGCCTTGGCCTTGCGCCAACCGGGGAAGTCGAGGCCGTGCTGCTGGGCCCCGATGGCGAGCCGCGCGAAGGCGTGACCGTTCAGCTGGTCGATGGGGCCGGGCAGGTGCTGCGCCAGGCCGCCAGCGATTTTGATGGCTATGTCCTGTTCGATACCGTGCCGTATGGCGATTACCGCTTGCGGATTGGCCCAGCCAGCGCGGCAGCTTTGGGGGTCCAGTCCGAAATCGGCCGCGAACTGCGCATCGATCGCACCCATCCGTCGCAGCGGCTGGGGCGGATCCGGCTGCAATCGCTGGTCGCCGCGCAAGTGGCGGCAGCCCCTTAACCGTTCGATTAAATTCCGGTTGACCGGCGCGCAGGGCAGCGCCAAACCTCTGGCCAATTCACATCAGCCAGAGGGAATCCCCATGTCGCTCGATTCGCTTGCCCGCACCGCCTACACCGAAGATCACGAGGCGTTCCGCCAGACCGTGCGGCGCTTTATGCAGGAAGAAGTTGCCCCCAATGGCGCCAAGTGGGCCGAGGACGGGATCGTGCCCAAGTCGATCTGGCCCAAGGCGGGCGAGTTGGGCCTGCTCTGCCCCACCGTGCCCGAGGAATACGGCGGCCTCGGTCTAGATTTTGGCTACAACGCCATCGTTGACGAGGAAGGCGCCTATTACGGCGGGGTGACTACCGGCTTCTCGCTGCAGTCGGACATCGTCGTCAGCTATATCGTCAACTACGGCTCGGAAGAGCAGAAGCGCCACTGGCTGCCCAAGCTGGTTTCGGGCGAGGTGATCACCGCCATCGCCATGACCGAGCCGGGCACCGGGTCCGATCTTCAGGGCATGCGCACCACGGCCAAGAAAGACGGCAACCATTATGTGATCAACGGGTCTAAGACCTATATCACCAATGGCCAGAATGCCGACCTGATCCTGGTCTGCTGCAAGACCGACACCGAGATCCAGCCGGCATACAAGGGCGTGTCGATCGTGCTGGTCGAAGCCGATCGCGAAGGCTTCAAGCGCGGCCGCAACCTCGACAAGATCGGCCAGGATGAGGCGGATACCTCGGAGCTGTTCTTCGAGGACGTGCGCGTGCCGATCACCAACTGCCTGGGGCAGGAAGGCATGGGCTTCATCTACCTGATGAGCGAACTGCCGCAGGAACGCCTGTCGATCGCCGTTTCGGCCATGGCCAGCTCGCAGCGGGCCTTTGACATGACGGTTGAGTACACCCGCGATCGCAAGGCTTTCGGCAAGCCGATCCTCGATTTCCAGAACTCGCGGTTCGTCCTCGCCGATCTCAAGGCCAAGCTGCAGGTCGGTTGGGCGCACCTCGACTGGGCGATCGCCCGCCATCTCCGCAAGGAACTGACGCCCGAGGAAGGGGCCGCCGCCAAGCTGTGGCACACCGACCTGCAATGGGAAGTGGTCGACAAGTGCCTCCAGCTGTTCGGCGGTGCGGGCTACATGAACGAGTACCCGATTGCCCGGATGTGGCGCGGCGCCCGCGTGACCCGCATCTTCGGCGGCACCAACGAAATCATGAAGGAACTGATCGGCCGCACGCTCTGATCAGCGTTTAGAATCGGTAAAGGGCGGGGCGCCGGCATTCCGGCATCCCGCCTTTTTGCTTTTGCCGGTCAGGCCACTCAGTAAATTCGGACGCGCTTGTCGGGATAGACGCGCACTCGCTTGTCCGGCATCACCCGGCGCGGAATATACCGGCGGGCGGGCCGGGCCACGGGCACCCATTCCTCGATCACTTCGGTGCAGTTCTGCCGAGGGGTCACCCGGACCACAGGCGTCGTCATCGCCACCGGGACGAGCACCATCATCGGCTGCATCGCATAACCATAAGCAACCTGGCCCTGGGGATAGCCATAGGCATATTGGCCAGAGGCCTGGCCGTAACCCTGTCCATAGCTGGCCATGTAGCGATCCAGATAGCTCTCGCAGTAATCGCGCGCGCGGCGGCGATCAGAGGCGTCGCCCAGCGCCGCGCCTGCCACGGCACCGGTGACACCGCCCACGACCGCACCGATCGTCCGGTTACCGCGCCCGGCGATGGCACTTCCGGCGATCCCGCCGATCAACCCGCCGACTACGGTTCCGCCAGTTTTGCCATTGCCGCCATAGCGCCGACGGCATTCCGTCAGCCAATTGGCCCGCTCCTCTTCCCAGGC
>JBEGJL010000011.1:0-18392 GCA_041184605.1 Pseudomonadota bacterium | reverse complement strand
ACCCGGCTGAAGCTGGCAGTGGTGCCGTTGCTGCTGATCGCACTCAGCGCCTGCGCCTCGGGCTTCAACAGCCAGGTCACACGCTTCGCGAGCCAGTTGCCTGCACCGCAGGGCCAGACCTTTGCCGTGGTGGCGGATGATCCGGCTCTGGCCGGCGGCCTTGAATTTTCGCAGTATGCCCGCCTGGTCGAGGATCGCATGGCGCGCCTTGGCTACCGCCCATCCGCGCCCGAGGCGGCAACGCTGCTGGTCCGGTTTGACTACGGTGTCGACAAGGGCCGCGAACGTGTGCGCCGCACCCCGATGGCCGATCCGTTCTGGTCTGACTGGTACGGCCCGCGCTATGGCTATTGGGGCTATGGCCGCCGCGGCTTTTACCGCCCGGCTTCGGTCTGGGGCTACGGCTGGTACGATCCCTGGTTCGATGGCGGGGTAGAAAGCTACACCGTCTACACCAGCGGGATCAGCCTGAAGATCGATCGCAAGGCTGATGGCCAGCGCCTGTTCGAGGGCAAGGCCGAAGCGGCCTCTGTTTCCAACCGCCTGCAGTACCTGGTGCCCAACCTGGTCGAGGCCATGTTTACCGACTTCCCGGGCAATTCCGGGGAAACGGTGCGGATTTCGGTTGCGCCGGAAAAGAACCGCCGCAATTAAGCACGACAGACACCGAGTGGGCGGGCCTGGCAACGGGCCCGCCTTTTTTGTTGGACAACGTCCGGCCTAGAGCGCCTTTACCCCGCCGGTCGAGCCGAAGCCGCCGGTCCCGCGCGCGGTTTCATCCAGCGTTTCAACTTCCAGCCAGCTCGCCCGCGTCACCGGCGCCAGCACCAGCTGCGCCACGCGATCACCGCGACGGATCGCGAAATCCTCGCTGCCGTGATTGATCAAGATGACCTTCAATTCCCCGCGATAGTCACTGTCGATCGTGCCGGGTGTGTTGGGCACGGTTATTCCATGCTTGAGCGCCAGGCCCGAACGCGGGCGAACCTGGATCTCGAACCCTTCGGGGATCGCCATGGCCAGGCCCGTTGCAACGGCATGCCGGGCGCCCGGTGCGATCGTGACGTCTTCTGCCGAAACCACGTCCATCCCGGCTGCACCCGCGGTTGCATAGGCCGGCAGATCAAGCCCTTCCCCGTGCGGCAAGCGCATGACCGCAACCGGAACATCAGGCATTAAGGGCATCGGCAATCCTTTCGACGAGGGCAGCAGCAACCTCGTCCTTGGGCAGTTCGGGCAGGTGGTCAACGCCCTTGCCCGAAACGATGTGGACGAGATTGGCGTCCCCGCCCATCACATCGCCCGAAACATCGTTGGCAACGATCCAGTCGGCACCTTTGCGCTTGCGCTTCTCCTTGGCGTGTTCCAGCACCTTCTCGGTCTCGGCGGCGAAGCCGACCACCAGCCTGGGGCGCTTGTCGCTGACCGCCACCATGGCAAGGATATCCGGGTTTTCAGTCAGCCGCAGCGCCGGCGGGGCCGAGCCGCGCTTCTTCATCTTTTCCGGCACGTAGTCCTCGGTCCGCCAGTCGGCCACGGCGGCGACCATTACCGCGCAATCGGCTGGCAAGGCCTGCCGGACGGCTTCGGCCATCTCGCGCGCGGTCTCGATATCGATCCGGTCGACGCCCGGCGGGGTCGGCAGGGCGACCGGGCCCGATACCAAGGTCACCCGCGCCCCGGCACGCGCCGCAGCGGCGGCGATGGCAAAGCCCTGTTTACCCGAGGAACGGTTGGCGATGTAGCGCACTGGATCGATCGGTTCATGCGTTGGTCCGGCAGTCACCAACACATGTTTGCCAAACAGCGGACGATGCGCAGGATCGGCCTCAAAGTCCGGCTGGCCAGCAAGGGGGTCGGCATCAACCGCTTCGCCCAGCAGCGGCTCTGGCGGCTGCTGGTTCATCACCAGGTGATTGATCGCCTCGGCATCGGTCGGCGGCGCGGCGCGGGCCTTGCCCTTCTTGACCAGGATCGGGCCGGGATCACCGGGAACTGGATCGGGCAGCGGCACAAAAGGCGCGACTTCGCCCGCAAGCGCTTCGGGCGGCAGTTCGTCTTCAAACCCCGCGTACCCGCTGGTGCTGCGCTGGATCAGGCTGCTCGACAGGCCGCCCAGGCCAACCGCACCATCATCGGGTTCCCAGCCGAGTTCGGGCAAGGCCTCCATTACCGGGGCAAGCGAAAGCGCCTGCCAGATCGCTTGCAGCACCGCTGCCGGCTCAGGCAGACGGCCCGGGCCAAACTCACCGCAGGCCATCGGCCCCTCGTCCGGCTCCAGCACGGCCACACCGCGATCAAGCAGCGTGGCAACATTGGCCTGGGTGGCGGCATGTTCCCACATCCGCACGTTCATCGCCGGCACCGCCATCACCGGCTTGTCAGTTGCCAGCAGCAGGGTCGTGGCCAGATCATCGGCAATGCCGTGGGCCATCTTGGCCATCAGGTCAGCCGTCGCCGGGCAGACCACGATCAGGTCCGCCTGGCGTGAAAGCTGGATATGGCCCATCTCAACCTCGTTCTTGAGGTCCCACAGGCTGGTATGAACCGGGTTCTCGCTGAGCGCGGCAAGGGTCATGGGCGTCACGAACTGCGCGCCGCCCTTGGTCAGCACGCAGGTTACGTCGCCGCCGTGCTTGCGGATCAGCCGCACCAGCTCACACGACTTGTAAGCCGCGATCCCGCCGCCGATTACCAATAGAATCCGTGGTCCACTCATAGCGACCAGCTTGTGCAATGCCGCAACCCCTTGCGCAACAGGCTTTGCTTTCCGGAATTTCGTGGGGCACAGAGGTTAAGATCGTCAAAACGGGGAAAGTTACCGCCATGCGCCTGATCCTGACCGCTATCCTGTTCCTGTTCGGCCTGTTCAACCTGATGTTGGGGATTGGCTTCTTCCTTGACCCGGTCGGGCTGGGAACCACGTTCAACCTCGCGCCGATCGGCACCGGCGGGATGGCCGTGCTGCGCGCGGACATGACCGCGTTCTTCCTGGTGGCGGGTGGTTGCCAGTTGTGGGGCGGCTGGAAGCGCAATGGCGACCTGCTGCTGGTCCCGGCGCTGCTGTTCGGTATCGCCTGCGCCGGCCGCGCGGTCAGCGCCGCGCTGGATGGCACCTATGCCGGTTTCGCCATGCCGATGCTGGTGGAAGCGGTACAGGTGATCCTGGCGATCGCCGCTTGGCGCGTGCTGCCGCACCACCGCATCAGCGAAATCGCCGGTTAGGCGCGCACCCAGAACATCGCGCCCATCGCAAGATAGGCAATCAGGAACGCCAGGCTGTCAATCGCGGTCTGGCGGCGCGGTATGCCATCGCGCAACTGTGTCAGCCACAGGGCGGGAAGCACGAAGGCCAGGGCCAACCCGCCTGACTGCATGAAGAACAGCTGCGGCTTCACGGCGAGCTTGTCCGGCCCGATCCGGGCCAGTGCATGGCCCAGCATCACTGCGGGGATCAGGCTGAGCGCCACGCCGGCACTGATCCAAGCCGGCGTGCGACTGGCAGCCGCATTGCGAAATGCAACGGCCAGAACCGCAAAAGCCACAAGCGCGGCAAGGGCCACGCCTTGCCAATCCACATCACCCATTTGCCTGATCCCATGTAAAGCTGGCCGTGTGCCCCAATGGCGCGGCCATCCACTCCTTCGCGAATTCGACGATCGCCGTGCGGATCGACTGAACCTGGCCGTGATTGATCGGCGGCATCGCGACGTGCGATGAAGCGCAGGCCACCTCGGCCATCGCCAGCAAATCTTCTATGGCCCCGGCGCTGCCACTCCACTGGTCAGCTTCGAAACATTCGACCAGCCGTTCGGCCTGTAGGAGTTCAACGATACTCCCGTCCGGCACCGTATTGCGCGAGGCGCTGGCATGACCGGCCGCTTTGGCAATCCCGGCGATTTCCTCTGGATGCCGCCCGTCCGCGACCATACCCCAGAACGCGCCGGTCAAACCCAGTTCGGCTTCAACAAACAGGTGCGCCGCATCGTGCGGAATGAAACCCTTCTTGGGAAAAGTCGTATCCATCCTTCGGCCGTCGCCGTGATCGATGACGATCCGATCCTCGGCCTGCCCTTTGGTGATCGTGATCTCCATCCGCTTTCCCTAGCACTTTCGCCCCGCGCAGTGTAAGGGCCCGCCCGCATGGCACTTGAACTTCCAGACCAGAAACGTGTTGGCATGGTCAGCTTGGGCTGCCCGAAGGCGCTGGTCGATTCCGAACGGATCCTGACCCGTCTGCGCGCCGATGGCTATGCCATGAGCCCCGACTATGCCGGGGCAGACGTTGTGCTGGTCAACACCTGCGGATTCCTCGATTCCGCCAAGGAAGAGAGCCTGGCCGCGATCGGCGAGGCCATTGCCGAAAACGGCCGGGTGATCGTGACCGGCTGCATGGGCGACGAGGCGGAGACGATCCGCGCCCGTTTCCCGCAGGTGCTCGCCGTAACGGGCGCGCACCAGTATGAAGCGGTGGTCGAAGCGGTGCATGAGGCGGCCCCGCCGTCACAGGGACCCTTCATCGACCTGATCCCGCAACCCGACGTCAAGCTGACGCCGCGGCACTATAGCTATCTCAAGATTTCAGAAGGTTGCAATCACGCCTGCGCCTTTTGCATCATCCCGCAGCTGCGCGGCAAGCTCGCCAGCCGCCGGGTCGATGCCGTGCTGCGCGAGGCGGAAAAGCTGGTCGCAGCCGGCACGAAGGAAGTGCTGGTGATCAGCCAGGACACCTCGGCCTATGGCGTCGATATCCGGCATGAGAGCCGCCAGTGGAAGGACCGTGAGGTTCGCGCCCATATGACGGACCTGGCCCGCGAACTGGGTCAGCTGCGCACAGCAGAGGGGCAGGCCCCATGGGTGCGGCTGCACTATGTCTATCCCTATCCGCACGTCGATGCGGTGATTCCGCTGATGGCGGAAGGGTTGCTGACGCCCTATCTGGATATTCCGTTCCAGCACGCCAGCCCCAATGTGCTAAAGGCGATGAAGCGCCCGGCCAACGAAGCCAAGGTGCTTGAACGGCTGAAGGCATGGCGCGCAATTTGCCCAGACATCGCGGTGCGCTCGTCCTTTGTGGTCGGTTTCCCGGGTGAGACCGAGGCCGATTTCCAATACCTGCTCGATTGGCTCGACGAGGCCCAGCTCGACCGGGTTGGCGCCTTCCGCTTTGAACCCGTCGCTGGTGCCGCCGCCAATGATCTGCCCGGAGCCGTGCCCGAAGCGGTCAAGGAAGAGCGTTACGCGCGAATCATGGAAAAGACCGCCGCAATCAGCGCGGCCAAGCTTCAGGCCAAGATCGGCCGGACCCTGCCGGTAATCATCGACCTGGTCGGAGAGCCGGACGAAGATGGCGACATCGGCGCGACCGGTCGGTCACAGGCCGATGCCCCCGAAATCGACGGCGCGGTCCACTTGCGTGAAGTGCCCGCCAGCCTGCAGCCGGGCGACATTGTGCGGGTAACCATTGAGGATGCCGACGAACACGACCTGTTCGGCGCGATCGCGGATTAGCTCAAAACATCCGCGTCAGGGTATAGCAGATCGCCCCGACCGCCGCGCTGGCCGGGATCGTGATGAACCAGGCCATGACCACCCGCGTCGCCACGCCCCAGCGCACGGCGCTGGCCTTGCATGCTGCGCCCGTGCCGATCACCGAACCGGTTATGGCGTGAGTGGTCGATACCGGAATGCCCAATGCGCTGGCTCCGAACACCACGATCGAACCCGCCGTGCTGGCGCAGAATCCGGTGTGGTGGTTCAGCTTGGTCAGCTTCGAGCCCATCGTCTTGATGATCTTCCAGCCGCCCGAGAGGGTCCCCAGCGAAATGGCAAGATAGCAGGCGACGGCGACCCAATCGGGCACTTGCAATTCATCTGCCGAGGCATTGCCAAAATAGCCTGAGGTATAGAGCAGCAGCGTGATGATCCCCATCGTCTTCTGGGCATCGTTGCCGCCATGACTGATCGAATAGGCGGCGCTTGAAAACAGGTGCAGCGTCTTGAACACGCCCTCGGCCCGGCGCGGCTGGAAGCCTTTGAACAGCCATGAAGTGATCAGCACCATCAGCATGGCAATGGCGAAACCGATGATCGGCGAAAGGAAGATCGCCATGATCGTCTTCAGCGTGCCGGAACTCTGAACCGTGCCAAAACCGCTATGGGCAATTGCCGCGCCCAGCAGGCCGCCGATCAATGCATGGCTCGACGAAGAAGGAATGCCCCGGATCCAGGTGGCGATATTCCAGAATATCGCCCCCATCAGCGCCCCGAAGATCACGGCCGGCGTCGCATCGTCGGCACTGATGATCCCTTTGGCGATGGTCTTGGCGACCCCGTGGCCCACCAGCCAATAGGCCGCAAAGTTGCCACCGGCGGCAAACAGCACGGCCACCACCGGGCTGAGCAGCCGGGTGGAAACGACCGTCGCGATCGAATTGGCGGCGTCGTGTAGGCCGTTGAGGAAGTCAAAGGCCAGGGCCAGGACGATCAATCCGACCAGCACCGGAAAGGCCAGCTCATGCATGGCGCAGGTTCCTTGTCCGGGCCTTAGCCGTGATCGATCACGAGGCTGTCGATCTCATTCGCGACATCCTCGAAGGCATCGGCCACCCGCTCAAGATGCTTGTAGATCTCGCGGCTGACCATGAAGGCGAGCGGGTCGCTCTTGACCTTCTGCGCCTGGAAGGCGGCGCGCATCCCCGCATCGTGCAGGCCATCGACCTGTCCTTCCAGCTGAACAATCCGGGCGGTCAGTTCGTGCAGGCGGCGGCCCTGGCGCTCAACGTCGCGGAGCAGCGGCAGAGCTTCGGCGATCAGCTTGCAGGCATCAAGCACGACCCGGCGATATCCTGCATCTGCTGGTCATAAGTGGTCACTTCCAGCAGTTCGATCGCGCTGGCCGTGGCGTTCATCTCGTCGATAGTGTCATCCATCGCCCCGATCAGCGCGGTGATCGCGCCGCGATCGAACGGCGTCAGGAACGTGTGGCGCACTTCGTGCAGCACTTCGCGGATCACTTCGTCCGCAGCATGCTCCTGATCGCGGATCACCCGCAACAACTGCGCGCGGTCACCCTCGCCCGCGGTCAGGCTGACCAGCGCCTGGGCGGCACCGACCATCGTCGCGCCGTGGCGCTCAAAAAGAACAAAGAAATCGCCCGACTTGGGCAACAAGCGCTGAAACCAGCCAAACATTTTCGCGAATCCCCCGATCCGATTGTGACATTCATATGACAGTCGTCGGACAACGGCGACAGCGGGAAACGGTTCCTAAAGGCTCGCTGTCCACAGCGAGGACGACGTCAAAGCCAGTCGATTTGCCGGAACCGCATCCACAAACCGCCGCATATCAGGGCGATAACGGCCAGAACCGTCGGATAGCCCCACGGCTGGCGCAATTCGGGCATATAGTCGAAATTCATGCCATAGATTCCGGCGATGGCGGTCGGCACGGCAAGTATCGCTGCCCAGGCGGCGAGTTGCCGGGTCATTGTGCCCTGGCGGTGCTGTTCGAGCAGGCTAGCTGTTTCAACCACCGAAGCCAGCGTTTCGTTCAGGCCCGCAATCCGCCGCATGGTGCGCCGCATATGGTCCAGCACGTCGCGGTACCAAATCCGCGCACCAGCATCGATCACGGGCAATTCTGTGGTCGAAAGGCGTTCACAAACCTCCTCCATCGGTCCCACGATCCGGACAAAGCGGCGCAGTTGGCGGCGCAGGCGAAAGATCCGGCGGATGGTCGATGGCTCGGGAAAGGCGTCGATCGCCCGCTCTTCGATCGCCTGGACGGCTTCTTCCAGCCTTTCCATGATCGGGTGATAGCCATCGACCACGAAATCGAGGATCGCATGGGCCACGTAATCCGGCCCCTCGATCAGGTGTTCCGCCGCGGCTTCCAGCCGATTGCGGACCGCGCTGTGATCGCGTTCCGATCCGAACCGCACCGTGACAATGAAATCGCGCCCCAGAAACAGCGCGGTCTGGCCATAGCCAATCTTGTCGCCCTCCTCGATCGCCGCAGTCCGCGCCACAATGAACAGCTGCTGCCCATAGGCATCAACCTTGGGCATCTGCATCGGATTGAGTGCATCCTCAACCGCCAGCGGGTGCAGGCCAAACTGCGCCTGCAACAGCGCCATTTCTGCCGCGTCGGGGTGATGAAGCCCGATCCAGTCAAACGTGCCGGGCGGCAGCTCCCCGCGCGGCTGGCCGTCCAGCGGCAGGTCGGTAATGGTGGCCCGTCCGGCGAGATAACGGCGCGATGCGATGATCATTGCCAAGTCCTGCCAAAGGCGCATGATGCTGGCAATCCCGCTTCGCTTGCGTTAAGCGGACGGTTAA
Source organism: Pseudomonadota bacterium (assembly GCA_041184605.1). GTDB lineage: Bacteria > Pseudomonadota > Alphaproteobacteria > Sphingomonadales > Sphingomonadaceae > Novosphingobium. Next base: position 10,053 of record JBEGJL010000011.1, on the reverse strand, counting down.
TACTGACACGCATGTCAATACCTGGTGGGAGACCAGACCGATGAACGCGATCACGCCGATCGAAGAAGTGCTTGATTTCCTGATTGTCGGCGCCGGCATTTCCGGCATCGGCATGGCCGTGCACCTGACCAAGGAATGCCCGGACAAGCGCTATGCGATTCTGGACCGGCGCGACCAACTGGGCGGCACCTGGGACCTGTTCCGTTACCCCGGCATCCGCTCTGACAGCGACATGCACACGCTGGGCTTTGCCTTTGCCCCGTGGAAGCATGAAAAGTCGATCGCCGATGGTCCCGCGATCCTCGAATATCTCGACGAGATTACCGACGAATACGGCCTGCGCCCCAACATGCGCTTCGGCATGAAAGTCGTCAGCGCCGATTGGGATAGCGATACCGCCCGCTGGACCGTGCTGACTGAAGGCAAGGACGGGAAGCAGGGCCGTATACAGACGCGTTTCCTGTACCTGGGCGCCGGCTATTACGACTACGACGATCCCTATGATGCCAATTTCCCCGGCCGCAAGGATTTCAAGGGCCAGGTGATCCACCCGCAGTTCTGGCCGCAGGACCTGGACTATGCCGGCAAGAAGGTGGTGGTGATCGGATCGGGCGCAACTGCCGTCACGATCGTTCCGTCGATGGCCAATTCGGGCGCAGCCCATGTCACCATGCTACAGCGCACGCCGACCTGGATGGTCAGCCGCCCGGCCAAGGATCGCTTTGCCAACACCCTGCGCAAGTTCCTGCCGGAAAAGGTGGCCTATGCCATCACCCGCGCCAAGAACATCTTCTTCCAGGATCTGGTCTTCAAACGCGCCCGCAATGCACCGGAAAAGGTCAAGGAATTCCTGGAAAAGCAGCTGCAGGAAAACCTCGGCCCCAATTACAGCAAGGCTGACTTCACTCCGCCGTATAACCCGTGGGAACAGCGGTTGTGCCTGGTCCCCGATGCCGACTTCTTCGAAGCGATCAAGGCCGGCAAGGCCAGCGTGGTAACCGATCATATCGAGAAGTTCGACAAGACCGGAATCACGCTCAAGTCCGGCAAGCACCTTGATGCTGACATCATCGTCACGGCGACGGGCTTGAAGCTGGCAGTGGCCGGCAAGATTGCCGTTTCCGTCGATGGCAAGGCGGTCGATTTTGCGAAGCACTATTACTACCGCAACTGCATGTTCTCGAACGTGCCGAACCTGGCGGCAGTGTTTGGCTACCTCAATGCCAGCTGGACGCTGCGCGTGGACATCATCGGCGATTACCTGACCCGCCTGCTCAAGCAGATGGACGCAATCCACGCGCAGACGGCCATTCCGGTCATGCCCGAAGGGCAGGAGCCGGAAGAGGACGACATCTTCGATTTCTCCTCCGGCTATATCCAGCGCGGCAAGCACATGATGCCGCGCAACGCAGCCAGCCTGCCGTGGCGCCTGAACCAGGACTATCGCAAGGATCGCCAGGACATGCGGCAGGCCCCGCTGGATGACGGCGTGATGCAGTTCCGGCGGGTTCGCCAGACTGTCGACGCCTGAGCTGACCGGCTGAACTAAAGGCCTGATTGCGCGGGCCGCGGCTTTGTCCTAACCCGCCGCCATGGCTGACACATCCCGCACCTGGACCGCCGCACTACTTGTGATCGGCGATGAAATTCTTTCTGGTCGCACCCAGGATAAAAACGTGGCGCAGGTCGCGGCCTGGCTGAACGTGCAAGGCATCCGCCTGAAGGAAGTGCGGGTCGTCGCCGATGACGAGGCGGCGATTGTCGAGGCGGTCAACATCCTGCGCGCCCGCAACGATTACCTATTCACCACCGGCGGGATCGGCCCCACGCACGATGACATCACGGTCGATGCGATTGCCGCGGCGCTGGGCGTGGAGGTGGTGATCCATCCCGATGCCCGGGCGATCCTGGAACGCTATTACGAGACCCGAGGCGGGCTGAATGACGCGCGCCTGCGCATGGCCCGCGTCCCCGCCGGGGCTGACCTGATCCCCAACCGGATGTCGGGCGCGCCGGGGATCAAGATCGCCAACATCTTCACCATGGCCGGGGTCCCTTCGATCACCGCCGGCATGCTCGATGCCCTGACCGGCACGCTGGAAGGTGGCCTGCCGGTCCTTTCGACCACAGTCGGCTGCTGGGTGCCGGAGAGCGAAATTGCCGACCTGCTCCGCCAGACCGAGAAGGACCACGAGGGCGTGGCCATCGGCTCCTATCCCTTTTTCCGGGAGGGCCGGGTTGGCGCCAACTTCGTGATCCGCAGCACCGATGCGGCCCTGCTTGAAACCTGCGCAGCCGCCCTTGCGGCGGGTCTCGCGGCGACCGGCCGCGAGGCCGTTCCCGGCGGAATCTGACTGGCGTGAACCGCATCCTGCCATCGGCGGCCCTCGCCGGGCTGACGGCCTGTGCGATCCAGCCGGCCGTCCCGGTGGATGGGCTGGAGCGGATGCTCGCCAGCCATGATAGCGCCACCGCGGCCTTGGAACAATGGTGCCAACAGCAAGGCCTGGCCAATCCGGCGCAGGTGGTGGCAGAGCAGGCGGCGGGCCAGCTGGTTGGCGAACCGGCCGACCTTCGCGCCCTCCTGAACGTGCCACACGATGAGAAACTGGGCAGCCGTCATGTTCGCCTGACCTGTGGCGGCCGCCTGCTAAGCCGCGCACAGAACTGGTACGTCCCCGCGCGGCTTACGCCGGAGATGAACGAGGAACTCGGCCGCACCACCACTCCGTTCGGCAAGGTGGCGGCCCCGCTGGGTTTCCGGCGCGAACTGATCGAGACCCGGCGCGGACCCGGCCCTGACTGTCCGCAGGACACAGTCCTGTTCCAACGCGCGATCCTGCGCCTGCCAGATGGCAGGCCACTGGCCCACGTGCTGGAATGCTACGTGGTCAGTGCGCTGGCCCCTGCTTCACGTTAACTTAACCACGGTCCTTAACCCCAAATTGAGACAGCCGCGAAGGCGGCGTTGAACCACCGGGCGACCGTGATAGCGATGATCGCAGCAGGGTCGCGCCTGTGCGGATCAAGTTAGGAGCCAGGCCTTGGCCATCAATTTCGCCCGGACCAACGGCATGGTCGAAAAACGTCGCGCGCCCCGCGCGCCGCTCGGGATCGAAGCCCTGATGCGCGAACGTGGCCGGAGCGCCATGGACGTCAGAGTGCTGACATTTTCCGCCTATGGTTGCCGAATTGCCGGCTTCATCCCTATGGCACGGGATGGTCAGGCCTGGTTGAAATTGCCGGGATTGGAAAGCCGCGCGGTCAGCACGATCTGGTCTGACGACACCTGCCTGGGCGTGGAATTCGAACATCCGCTGCATCCCAGCGTTGCCGCGCGATATCTGCCTGCCCCCGGCAGCCATGCGGCAATCCACGCCGCCAGCCCGCCCGCAGCCAACGATCACCTGCTTTCGCGCCGCGAACAGATCATGGCGGGGGTGGTCGCATCAGACCTGTCGCCGTTGCAGCGCAATAAAGCGCCTAATGGACTGGGCCTGAGCGGCAAGATCACCCGCACGAAGCTGCGCAACGTCGATCACCGCGCTGAAAGGCGTCATGGCGGAAACCTGGAAGGTGGCCCCAGCCAGGTCGTGATCTCCGGCGTCGCAGGTTCGGTCCGCAATGTCTCGCCCAGCGGCTTGCGGGCCTTTATGCCCCAGGTGCTGGATTGCGATATTGGCCAGAAGGTCGATGTCGCCTTCGCAGGCTTCGATGCCATCCGCGGCCGGATCGTCTGGATGAACCAGACTGAAGTGGGCCTGAGCCTGCCGCCCCAAACAATCGAACTGTTCGACGCGGGCTGAAATGCAAAAGGGCCGGGAAGGTTTCCCTTCCCGGCCCTTTGCTGTTTGTCTGCTCTGGTTCCAGCTTAGGCGCTGTGAACCTGTGCCACGTCGAGCTTCAGGCCCGGGCCCATCGACGAGGACAGACCGGCCTTGCGCAGGTACTTGCCCTTGGCGCCCGACGGCTTCGACTTGACCACGGCGTCGACGAACGCTTCGAAGTTGGCCTTCAGCGCTTCGTTCGAGAACGACAGCTTGCCGATGCCGCCGTGGATGATACCGGCCTTTTCGACGCGGAATTCGATCTGGCCGCCCTTGGCAGCCTTGACCGCTTCAGCAACGTTCGGGGTGACGGTGCCCAGCTTCGGGTTCGGCATCAGGCCCTTGGGGCCCAGCACCTTGCCGAGACGGCCGACCAGACCCATCAGGTCCGGCGTGGCGATCACGCGGCCATAATCAAGGTTGCCGTTCTGCATGTCTTCCAGCAGGTCTTCGGCGCCAACCTTGTCAGCACCAGCGGCCAGAGCGGCTTCCGCCTTGTCGCCGCGGGCGAAGACCGCAACCTTGACGTCCTTGCCGGTGCCCGAAGGCAGCACGACCATGCCGCGGACCATCTGGTCAGCGTGGCGCGGATCGACGCCGAGGTTGAGCGAGACTTCGACGGTTTCGTCGAACTTGGTGGTCTTGAGCTCACGCAGCAGCTTCAGCGCATCGTCAAAGCCGTGCACGGCCTGGTTGTCGCCCAGCTTTTCGGCTAGCATCTTCTGCTTCTTGGTCTGTGCCATGTGATTAGCCCTCCACGACCTGCAGGCCCATCGCGCGCGCGGAGCCTTCGATGATCTTCGTTGCCGCTTCGATGTCGTTGGCGTTGAGATCGGCCATCTTGACCTGGGCAATCTCGGCCAGCTGCGAGCGCTTGATCGTTCCGGCGGAAACCTTGCCCGGCTCCTTCGAACCAGACTTCAGGTTGATCGCCTTCTTGATCAGGAAGGTGGCAGGCGGGGTCTTGGTTACGAACGTGAAGCTGCGATCCGCATAGACCGTGATGATGGTCGGGATCGGCATGGCCTTTTCAAGGTCCTGCGTGGCGGCATTGAACGCCTTGCAGAATTCCATGATGTTTACGCCGCGCTGACCCAGCGCAGGGCCGATCGGCGGCGAGGGCGTGGCAGAGCCGGCGGGCACCTGCAGCTTGATGTAACCTTCAATCTTCTTGGCCACGATGGGCCTCCTTTCTTCCTGTCAGCCCGACAGAGCGGGCTTCAGAGTAAGCGGTCAAACGAGGGGCCAGGCCCTTCTCCCGCACGGAATCACCCAGGAAGTCCCGGGCGAAGGCGCGCGCCTAGGCGAAAGACGGCTGGATTGCAACCGTTCTTGCGCTGCGGCGTGGGCAATTACTTGACGAGTTCGACGTGCTCGAAGTCGAGTTCCACCGGGGTGGCACGACCGAAGATCGAGACCGAAACCTTGACGCGGTTCTTGTCGAAATCGAGCTCTTCCACCACGCCGGTGAACGAGTTGAACGGGCCGTCGAGCACTTTCACCGAATCGCCGATCTCGTAATCGACGCTGATGTGCTTTTTGGGTTCGGCCGCTGCGGCATCGCGCGCACCGAAATAGCGGGCGGCTTCGCGGTCGGAAATCGGCTGCGGCTTGTTGTTGTTGCCCAGGAAGCCGGTGACCTTGGCGGTGTTCTTGACGAGGTGATAGACGTCATCGTTCATCGCCAGCTTGGCGAGGACATAGCCCGGCATGGTCTTGCGTTCGACCTGGACCTTCTTGCCCCGCTTCACTTCGGTGACGGTTTCGGACGGCACTTCGACTGCCTCGACCAGCGCCGACAGGCCCAGGCGCTCAGCCTCGGCCAGGATCGATTCGCGCACCTTGTTCTCAAAGCCGGAGTAGGCGTGGATGATGTACCAGCGAGCCATGTTGAAATTCCGTGTCTGGATGAATGCGACAGATCAGGCGAGCGACAGCAGCCAGCGCACGATCGCGCCGAAAACCGTGTCCACGCTCAGGAAGAACAGCGCCAGGATCAGCATCATGATTCCCACGAAGATCGCGGTCGTCGTGGTTTCCTGACGGCTCGGCCACACGACCTTGCGTGCTTCCGCCTGCACCTGACGCATGAATTCGCCTGGATTGATCTTGGCCATGGCTTCCTAGCCTGTCGCTTGAGTTTCGTTCCCGCCTTCCGCCAAGGGCTCATCGCCGCCCCGGTCGCGGTGACCGGGAGGGGCGATGTGTACTCCTATGTCGGAAGACACCGCCGCACTTAGCTATCACCCGGAACTTTTGCAAGCCGCGCCACAAGGGTACCAGGCCCGCGATAGACGATCACGGCACCCCGCGGCAGTGCATCCGGCTCGTGCGAGCCAATGTACCAGAGCCAGTCCATGCTTTTCGCCGGCTCCCAATTGGTCAGATCGATCGGCCCCTTGCGCCACAGCATGCGCTGGCTCGGGTCGCGGAAGTTTGGTCCGCCTTCCCTGGCGCGGATCATGTGAACGCCCGGAATGGCAAAGTGCGCATTGATCAGCACATCCTTGCGCAGCACAGCATAGCCGCCGATGTGTTCTTGCGCGTTATAGCCCCAGACGCCGCTGTTGGTGACCACCAGGTTGGCCACCCGTGCGCCCCGCGGCAGATGATCGAGCGCGGCAAGCAGCTGCTCGGTGCGCGCCGAGCCCCGCTGCCAGGTGTCGGTTGTCACCCCCAGCCGGGCCAGGAACAGGGCCGGCGCAATCCAGAACAGCCAACGCGGCGCCTGCCAGGTGAGCGCGAGCGAGGCGACCAGCAGGCCGGAATAGATCATCCGGGCATCCGCCAGATCGCCACCGAAGATATGGCGCGGCACCGCAATCGAGCCCGCCAGCAGGATCACCGCCGCCCAGCCCAGCCGCCCATCGATCTTGCGGAGCAGAAGCGAACCGATGAGGATCGTCGCGAAGAACAGCAGGCTCCAATGATCGAGCCACACCACGCTATCGCGCATGGCCTGCTTCCAGATCGCCCACTTGAAGACCCAGACATTGGGGCCATAGCTTGGCAAGCTGCCGGGGTGATCGCCCGCGATCAGCGAAAGGAACGGCAGGAACAGTGGCCAGGGCGCGACAAAGGCTGCAAGCCCTTTGTGGCGGTGCCACTCATAGCCAAAGACCAGGATCCCCAGCATGCCCCAGCCCGAGACATGCATGATCCATATGGCGATGCCGACCGGCAGGAAGAGCAACGGTCGCCAGGCTTTGCCTTCCAGCCGCACCCAGGCGGCGAAGGCAAACAGCGCCGCGGCCTGGGCCAGACCAAAGTTAACGAACCCAAGGATCAAACTGGGCGACCAGACAAAACAGAGTGCGAGCATCGCGGCGATACCGATGCGCCGACGCAGGCTCCATTCCACCGCCAGAATACCCAAAGCGGTCAGCAGCGGCACCAGCCCGGCAATGATACGCCCCGCCGCCTCAAGCCCGAACAGCGGCGCCAGCGGTCGGATCAGCAAGTCTGCCGCAAGGTTTCCGGTCCATTTCCATTCGAAGTCGTAGTAACGTTCCAGGAAGGCGTTCCCGCCGCGCTCCAGCATCACGTAATAGCGGGCCAGGTGAGCCGGATAGTCGACCATCTGCGGATAGGTCGCCACCAGCACCGGCAGGCAGGCCAACAGGGCAAGACTCAGCCCGAGCAGCAACCCTTCGCGCGACGCGGGTTGCGCGGTCAGCAAATGGCGGAGGGAGGGACGAGACGGAGCGGATTGCTCGATGGAAAGCTCGGCGGACATCGGCTCAGCTTGTTGGTGGAAGAGGCGGTGGCAGGAGTGGCAGGATTCGAACCCGCGGCCCTCGGTTTTGGAGACCGATGCTCTACCAGCTGAGCTACACTCCTGCAGGCGCGCTGGCCCTTAGGTCAGGCGAAGACGGTTGGCAAGGAACTTGTCCGCGCACCGGCATGATCTGCTATGACTTCGCCCATGAACGCCCCGGCGCCCCCGTCGATCATCGAACCAGACCTGCTGATGATGGCCTATCGCAGCGGGATCTTCCCGATGTCCGACGCCCGCGACGATCCGGAAATCTTCTGGGTTGAACCGCGGCGACGCGCGATCCTGCCGCTTGACGGCTTCAAATGCTCGCGTTCACTGGCCCGCACGCTGCGGCGCGGCCGGTTCACCGTTACCTGCAATGCCGATTTTGGCGCCGTGCTGCGCGCCTGTGCCGCCCCACGCCGCGAATCGCAGGAAACCTGGATCAGCGACCGGATCGAGGCCAGCTATCAGACCCTCCATGCACTGGGCCATGCGCATTCGATCGAATGCTGGCAGGACGGCGAACTGGTTGGCGGGCTTTATGGCGTGGGATTCGACCGGGTCTTCTGCGGCGAATCGATGTTCAGCCGGGTGCCGGATGCCTCGAAGGTTGCGCTGGCCTGGCTGGTGGCGGCCTTGCGACGCGGAGGCGCGAAACTGCTCGACTGCCAGTTCATGACCGATCATCTGGCCTCGCTCGGCGCAGTAGAGATCAGTCAGGCGCAATACCTGACCCTATTGCAAGCGGCTCAGAGATCGACCGTCGGGGCCGGTGCCTTTGTCGCCGGTGCCTTGGCTGCCGGTGACGGCGTGGCCGATGGAGAGGCGGATGGCGATGGGCTTGGGCTTGCGCTGCCTTCGGCCTTTGCGGCGCTGCTTGGCGATGCCGCAGCGGCCGGACTGTCCTCTTCGCCCGGGAACTTCATTGCGCAGTCCTTGACCCAGACGTCATAGACCGGGTGTTCGACGACGTTGACCGAGGGGGCGTTCTTGAACAGCCACCCGGAAAAGACCTTGCGCCAGGCCAGCTGGCTTGCGGAATCCGCGCGTTCCTCAACGAAAACCTGCACAAAGGCCCCCGTCTCCGCCGGGCGCTCCCACGGGAGCGTGCGTTCACAAGTAGCCAGCCGGACAACAACGTTGCCGATGCGCTTCGCCTCGCCGGACTTCAGGACAATGTCCTGCGTGATGTTGTTGCGCTTGTTCAGCAGACCCAGTGTAGCGACCCGGTCCTTGACCGGCGTGCCGTATTGGCTCTCTACGGCCGCCGCAGACACTTGCGAACCGACCCCCTGCGGAATTTCAGTCGACGTGGCATCGGGATTGCCGCTGCCATTGCAGGCTGCCAGCAGCAGGGCCAGCCCGGGCGCAAGCAGGCGCCGCATGGTCAGGCGTCCGGGCTCCAGGCTTCGTAGTCGCCGGTTGCCGCCGCGCGCTTGCCGCCCCGCTCCAACGCACCCTGCGGGCGATAGGCTTGGGCCGTGCCGGTGGCATTGGGGGTGAATTCGGCTTCCCAGATCCGCGGCGGCGGCAGGAAGCTTTCGGGCACGCCATCGTAGGAATGGTGGAGCCAGCCGTGCCATTCAGCGGGCACGCGGCTGGCATCGTTGGCGCCATTGTAGATCACCCAACGGCGCTCGGTTCCCGCAAAGGGGCCGTCCTTGCGGACCCTCTTGGTCCGGTAATACTTGTTGCCCTGTGCATCTGTGCCGACGTGTTCGCCGGTCAGAGCGGAATTGAACAGCGTCCCGATCGTCGCGCCGTCCCACCAGGTGAAGATCTTGCCAAGGATTCCCATGGGCGCGCGTTAGCCGTGGATCGCGGGACGGGCAAGCACTACCATGCCACCTTGTCCCCCGGCACAATGCCGAGTTCCGCCGCGCGGCCGCCCGGTATCTCAAGCACGCCCTTGACCTTGCCGATCGAAAGCAGCGGCGTTTCGTCATACGGCACGGCTCTGGCCGCAATATTGCTGATCCGCCCGTCTGGTCCCACGAAGATCAGGTCAAGCGAAATAACCGTATTGTGCATCCAGAAACTGGCCCCGCGCGGCGGGTCCATCGGGAAGATCATGCCTTCATCCGGCCCCAGCTTGGTGCGGTACATCAGGCCTTTGGCCTGTGCGATCATCGATCGCGCCACTTCAACCTTGAACCGGTGAACCCCGTTTGCGCTCGTGATCGTAAGCGGAACCACCTCCAGCCCGGATTCGGGATGGACTGCTTTGGCCGCAGCAGACGCAGCTCCGCCAGAACCGGGTGAACAGGCAACCAAAGCCGCAGCGAGGAAAGCAAACAACAAACGGCGCATCACTCTTCCTCCATGACCCAGGCTTCAAGCCCGGCCGCATCATCAGCTTTGACGACCTGTCTGGCAATATCCATCCGGTGACCCGCCCGCAAGAACACGGCAACTTGCTTTTCAATCGCTTGGCGGTCCTGCGGTGGCGGGCCAAAGGGCCCAAGC
>JBEGJL010000010.1:0-5141 GCA_041184605.1 Pseudomonadota bacterium | reverse complement strand
GCAGTATTGCCTGCCGAGGCGCGGAAGGAGCTGCTCGATCTGGCCCGAACTGTCCGAAATCGCGGCGGGCAAGTTGCCTTTGACGGCAATTATCGTCCGCGCCTGTGGGCGAGCCCGGCTGAGGCCGCAGCGATGCGCGATGCGGCGATTGCCTGCGCGACGATCGGCCTGCCGACCCTCGATGACGAAACCGCGATTTCGGGTGAGCGCGACCCGGCCAGGATCTTGGCACATTGGCAAAACCTTGGCTGTGCGGAAACCGTGGTCAAACTGGGGGCCAGCGGCTGCCTGCTGCCCGATGGCTCGGTGATCGCACCCGATGCGGTGCTGCAGCCGGTCGACACCAGCGGCGCTGGGGATGCCTTCAATGCGGGATATCTCTCGGCGCGGCTGTACGGCGCTGCCTGCCCTGCCGCCGCTCACGCTGGCCACACCCTTGCGGGTTGGACAATCATGCGGCCAGGTGGCATTCCCGCTCGCGACTGAACGTTACCAATCGAGTCTAACTAGACCTGACGGTTTCTTAGCAAGCTCCACAGCACAACTGCTGCGATCAGATCGAGCCCGGCCAAGGCAATGAACAGCGGGTTGTAACCAAACTGGTCGGCGCTCTGGCCGATCAGCAGGGTGAAGAGCATGCCGCCTACCCAAGCCGAGGTGCCAGCCATACCGCTGGCAGTTCCAACCGTACGGCTGTCAAACACATCGGCGCAGAGGGTGATCAGCGCGCCATTGAGCATCTGGTGCGCGAAGCCGCCGATACAGAACAAGGCGATTGCTGTCTGGGGCGAAGTGGCCAGGCCGATGCAGGCCGGGCCGACCATGCACAGCGCGCCGAACGTCATGGTAAGTTTGCGCGAAGCGAGCAGCGATGCCCCCCGCTTCATCAGCCATGGCGGCAACAGGCCGGCTGCAAGGCTGCCGAAATCAGCCGCGAGGAAAGGCAGCCAGGCCCACAGGGCGATCTCCTTCAGATCGAGCTTCCAGACCGCAACCAGGTAAAGCGGGATGAAGAAATTGAAGGTCTGCCAAGCCGGCTCGGCCAGGAAACGCGGCACGGCAATCGCCCAGAACGAGCGGCTTTGCAGCACAGCGCCGCGGGTGGATGGTTTGCCAGTCACATCCTGATCGCGACCCTCGGCGATGACTGCGCGTTCCTCCGGGGACAAGCGCGGATGTTGCACCGGATCGCGGTATCCCAGCCACCACAGACCCGCCCAAACCAGGCTCAGCGCCCCTGTTACATAAAAGGCCGCCTGCCAGTGGAAGGCGAGGATGCAGAAGGCGACCAGCGGCGGCGCGATCATGTTGCCGACGCTGGTGCCCATCTGGAACAAGCTGGTTGCCAAGGGGCGTTCGCGCGGCGGGAACCAGGTGGCAACTGTCTTGGCCCCGGCCGGGATTGCCGCCGCCTCGGTCGCGCCCAGCAGGCCGCGGAACAGGGCAAGGCTCTGCCAGCCGGAGGCAAGGCCGTGGGCCATATTGGCCAGACCCCAACCAATCGCAAAAATGAAGAAGCCCAGCCGCGTCCCGACTGCATCGAGGACCGATCCGGCCACGGTCTGCATCACGGTATAGCTGGCCTGAAACGCCAGCACGACCCAGCTGTACTGCTCGGTCGTCATCGCGAATTCGGTTTTCAGAGTGGGTGCCGCTACCGAAAGGGTCGAGCGGGCGAGGTAATTGAGGATCGTCCCCAGTGTGACCAGGCTGATGATCCACCACCGCAACGGAATTCTGCGCATTGCACGGCTCCCTGGCAAAATCCGCTTCACCTTGAAAAAGACCGGGCCGGCCTGCCTGTGAACAAACCGGCCCGGTTCAAGGGTGGAGGAAGGTCTCAGAAGTCGAGGCTGACCTTGAGCCCGGCATAGCGGCGGGAGTCGCGGGCCAGGAAAGCGTTGATCACGTGGATGTCATTGCTGGCGCTGCCACCGACCACACCGAAGTTGTCCGACAGACTCGAAGCAAAGTGCTTGTTGGTCAGGTTGTTCGCGAACAGGGTGAAGCGGACCCGATCAAACTTGGCAGCCAGGCTGGCATTGAGCACGCCATAGCCAGCCTGCACGGTCAGCGGGTTACCCAGCAGGTCGAAGTTGACCGCGCCCTGGCGCTGGTAGGCAACAATGAAGGTCCCTTCGGCGTCGTTACCGATCGGGAAATCGGCGGTGGCGCTGACGTTGAACTTGAACTTCGGAGAGTTCGGCAGGCGCGCGCCCGAACGATCCTGGAAGGTGCAGGTGGTGCGCGGCGCGGCGGCAGTTGCGGCCGGCGCCGAAGTGCAAGGACCAACAAGGACCGAAGCCGTGCCATTCCAGACCTGACCGGTCTGGCCCGGATAGCCCTGGGCCCCGAGGAACGAGGTCATCACCGCATCGGTATAGCTTGCCCCGGCGTCAAGCCGCAGCCATTCGGCCGGCTTGGCCGAAAATTCGACCTCGACACCCTTGGTGCGCAGCTTGCCCACATTGTTGAGCACGAACTGCGGTGCCGGCGGCGTGCCGACCAGCACTGCCGACTGGGCCTGGAAGTTGTTGTAGTCGGTGTAGAAGCCGATCACGTTGAGCTGAACCTTGTTGTCCAGGAACCGGCTCTTGAGGCCGAGCTCGTAAGACGTCGACCGCTCCGGCTTGATCGGGCCGACACCGACCAGACCAGCTGCCGTGCCGTTCAGCGCGCCATTGATCCGGGCCGGGTTAAAGCCGGTGACGATGTCATAGGCATAACCCTTGTAGCCGCGGGCAACACTGCCATAGACCATGATCTGCGGTGTCAGCTCCTGCGAGATCGCACCCTTCCACGTCACCACGCCGTCCGAATTGGACCCTACGCAAAGCGGGTTACCCGCCGCGCAGGTGTTGGCCGTGGCCGTAGACAGCAGGTTGGTGAAATCAACGCTGATCTTCTCGTGGTTATAGCGCAGGCCGCCGCTCACCGTGGTGTTGGTGGGCAAAGTGTAATCGGCCTGGACGAACAACCCCAGGCTTTCGCTGCGGTTTTCAGCTTCCCAGTTGGCCAGAGCGACAACCGGGCCACGCGCAAAGGCGCGGTAGGTCTTGGCATCGGAATAGAAGGCGCCCAGAACATATTTGAACGCACCGTTGCCATTCGAGACGAGCCGCAGTTCCTGCGTCAGGTTACGCGAATGATACGGCCCGGCCTGGGTGATTGCCCCGTTGACGGTACCGCCGGTGAGCGCGCCAAGCACGTTCAGGTCGGAACCTTCGAAGTCGTTCTGGAAGCGATACTTCCAGTCCTGATAGGCCGTGACCGAGATGAGATCGGCAAACCCAAGGTCAAGGCTGGCCTTACCCGCCAGGCTGGCAGTCTGGTTGCGGGTCGCGCCGGGCGCATCGAGGCGGGTGTTGTAATTGGCCTCACCCACGGTGATGCCGTTCAGGCTGGGCAGCAGCGGCAGAGCAGGTGAACCCAGTACGCGGGCAACACCGGTGCCCACGATCGCGCGGATTGCCGTGCCGGTGCCATCCTGCACCGCCTTTCCGTAGGCCCCCGTCAGGGTGAAGGTGAAGCTGGGCGAGAGCTCGGTCTTCAGCTTGGCCCGCACGCCCCAGTTTTCCTGATCGTTGGTGCGGCGATCGTAGGTCAGGTTGCGGATGCTGCCCGGATAGGTGTGGTAAAAGCCGGTGACGCGCAGCCCGGTACCTTCGCCCAACGGGGTCGAAACGATAGCTTCGGCGCGAACATCGCCATCGGTCGCCCCGGTTACTGCGGCGTTGGCATAGAAGTCGCTGTCGGGATCCTTGGTGACGATGTTGACGACACCGGCCGAGGAATTCTTGCCAAACAGGGTGCCCTGCGGCCCCTTCAGAACTTCGATCCGTTCAAGGTCGGCCATGTTGTCGAAGGCCTGGGCCTGCTGGACCACCGGCATGTCATCGATGATCACGGCAACGCTGGGTTCAACCCCGATCGAGAAGGCATAGGTGCCGATCCCGCGCAGGATGATCGCATTGTTGGGCGAAGAGGTCTGCTGCGTGATGGTCAGCGACGGTGCAGCACGGGTCAGGTCCGAAAAATCGGCAATGCGCTGGTTGGCGATCGCTTCCGAGGACAAGGCAGTGACCGAAACCGGCACCGACTGAAGGTTTTCAGCCCGCTTCTGAGCCGTGACGACGATCTCCTCAAGACCGCCCTCCTCTGGCTGAGCAGGAGCCGCAGCGGCAGCCTGGTCGGCCGGCGCGGGCGCAGCTGCATCCTGTGCGAGGGCAGGCTGGGCGAGCGCCAGCGACGAAAAGCCTGCGAGCAGGTAAAACTTGCGAGTCATCCAATCCTCCCGGAATCGGCCTTACTATGTGGTCAGACCATTTAGGAGGATTGGTTAAACGTGTCAACAGTCACGGTCAGACCACTTCGGACTGTCGCTAAGTCACGCAATTCCGCCATTCGAGCAGATCAAAAAGGGGGTGTGCGCCAACCCGAAGACAATGCCGCAGGCATTATTGGTCAGACAGATTCGACTAACTGGGTTGAATTTCTAGGGTGAGAATCGCCCACACAGTTCTATGAACATTTGCCGCACCCCAGCAGGGCATTTGCAACGCCGGCTGGTTCGCTATTTCAGCCTTGGCCCGTTAAGCTCCGCCAGATCGCGCAGATAGCTGCGCCGCAACAACAGTTGGGCAAGGGCGGCGAGGACACAGGGCACTGCCAGGAACCGGAAGGCTGCTGCCAACCCGACGGCATCGGCAATACGGCCAGTCAAGATCGGTCCTGGTGCAAGACCAAGCAGGTTGTTCGCCAGCGTAAGCGTGGCAAAGGCCGAGCCGTGAATCGCAGGCACGGTCAGGTTCGCAACCATCGCGCCAACCGGCCCGACCGTCCCCGCAACCAGGAACATCGCCATGCCAAGCAGGGTCAGTTGGCCTAACCCTGGCGGCAGCATCATGGCCAGGGTCAGGCTAATCGCCGCGCCCAGCGAATAGCCCATCGCCAGAACAATCTTTGTCTCAGGCCGGTTGCGCGCGAGGCGATCACTGACCATGCCGCACAGGATCATCCCGGTCCCACAGATTAGAAGCAGCAAGGCGGCGAGCGAGCCTGCCCGGTCTACTGGCAGATGATAATAGCGATTGAAAAAGCTTGGCAGCCAGGCCGGCAAGGCCCCCGCGGCAAAGAGCTGC
>JBEGJL010000009.1:0-5032 GCA_041184605.1 Pseudomonadota bacterium | reverse complement strand
TCGCTCTGGTCCTGCTGATGGTGCCGACAGTGCTCAATTCGCTCTATTACGGCCCGTGCTATTCCAGCACGCAGGGGCTGGTGCCGATGCGCGCGCGGGCGATTGCGGCGGCGGTCATGCTGTTTTGCCAGAACCTGATCGGGCTGGGCTTCGGACCGCTGTTCTTTGGTATGTTGTCCCAGTGGCTAAAGCCCGAATACGGCACGGATTCGGTCCGCTATGTGCTGTTCGGTGCGGCTTGGCTTGGCCTGATACCGGCGTTCTTTTTCTGGCGGTGCAGCCTGCGCCTCAACGCGGAACTGGATCAGAAGGGCTAGGGATCAAACGTGGTTCGCGACCCAGGCAATGGCCTGGGCTGATGGCAGGAACAGCGCCTGCGCCAGTAACGTCCCGGCCAAACGGCTCAGGCTGATCCACACGATGGTCCGGCGGAACAGCGGCTCGCTGACCCGCCCTTCCACCACATCGTCGGTCATGACCGATAGCTGCGGATCGATCAGCGCGAACAGCAGGATCGTGGCAAAGCCGTTGACCACGGCCGAAAGCTGCGAAGCAGTCACACGGAATTCTGGATTGAGGAACCCGGCGTAAAGCGAGGCAACCACGCCCACCGTAATCAGCGCCTGCGCCAGGCAATTGGCCAGCAGCACACCCCAGCCAACGTCGCGTTCCTTGACCAGTTCCTTGATCATCCGCGGGCTGGGCGGGGTGAGCGAACGACGCAGGGTGCTGAGCCCCGCTGGAGTGGCTGAACGCAGCAGCATCCGCGTGGTTGAACGGTGCTCCTGAAAATGGCCGATGGCGGCGGCAAACAGGCGCTGCCCGGTGGGCACCAGCAGGATGCCCACCAGCACGGCCAACGATGCCGATGCCAGGACCAGGTGAAAATCGAACAACAGCGCTTCACCGCCGCCTTCGGAAATGCGCACTTCGATCCGCTTGGCCAGGAACGGGCCAAGGAACGAGTTGGACGTGCGGCTGACCAGCACCAGGATGTTGAACAGGGCAAAGCTCATCGCAATTCGGCGCGTGCGGACGCCCGCAATGCGCGCGGCATAGGCAAGCGTGCCGATCAGGTTGATCGCTGCGGTCAGCAGACAGATGACAAGAAGCTGGCTATCCATGCCGCGCTTCTAGCGGGCCAAGTTTAACGTTACCAGCAGCGCCGGGATCACTCCACAGTTTCAGAGCAATCAATGCTTCTTGCGGGTCAGTTCGCGCATCGCCCCGTCCAGGCCTTCCAGCGTCAGCGGGAACATGTTGCCGCCGATCAGTTCCTTGATCACCTTTGTGCTCTGCGAATAGCCCCACTGCTTTTCGGGCACGGGGTTCATCCAGACCGTGGCCGGATAGACGTGGGCCACGCGCTGTAACCACACAGCGCCAGCCTCTTCGTTGAAATGCTCGACCGAGCCGCCCGGGTGGGTGATTTCATAAGGGCTCATCGCCGCATCGCCGACGAAGATCACCTTATAATCGTGGCCGTACTTGTGGAGGATGTCCCAGGTATTGGTCCGTTCGCTCCACCGGCGCTTGTTGTCCTTCCACACGCCTTCGTACAGGCAGTTGTGGAAGTAGAAGAACTCCAGGTTCTTGAACTCGGTTGTTGCCGCGCTGAACAGCTCTTCAACCAGCTTGATGAACGGGTCCATTGATCCGCCAACGTCAAGGAACAGCAGCACCTTCACCGCATTCTTGCGCTCGGCCCGCATGCGGATGTCGAGCCAGCCCTGCTTGGCGGTGCCCTCGATCGTGCCTTCCAGATCAAGCTCGTCCGGATTACCTTCGCGCGCGAAACGGCGCAGGCGGCGCAGCGCGACCTTGATGTTGCGGGTGCCCAGTTCGCGGGTGTTGTCCAGGTTCTGGAACTCGCGCTTTTCCCAAACCTTTAGCGCGCGCTTGTGCTTGCTTTCGCCGCCGATCCGCACGCCTTCGGGGTTATAGCCATCGTTGCCATAGGGCGATGTACCGCCGGTGCCGATCCACTTGTTGCCGCCCTCGTGGCGCTTCTGCTGTTCCTCGAGCCGCTTTTTCAGCGTCTCCATGATCTCTTCCCAGGAGCCGAGCGATTTGATCGCTTCCATTTCCTCGGGCGTCAGGAACTTCTCCGCGACGGCCTTCAGCCATTCCTCGGGAATGTCGACCGGGTTCTGGCCATAGTCGGTCAGGATACCCTTGAAGACCTTGTTGAAGACCTGGTCGAACTTGTCGAGCAGGCCTTCATCCTTCACGAAAATGGCGCGGGACAGGTAATAGAACTGCTCGGGCGTCTGCTCGATCACATCCTTGTCGAGCGCTTCAAGTAGGACCAGATGCTCCTTGAAGGAGGCCTGAATCCCGGCTGCGCGCAGCTCGTCGACGAAATTGAAGAACATTGGCCCTTGCCGTTCCCGATCAGCTCTGGCGCCGCGCCATGAAGGCAAGGCGTTCGAACAGCATCACGTCCTGTTCGTTCTTCAGCAGCGCACCGTGCAGCGGCGGGATCGCCTTGGCCGGATCGCGGTTCTGCAACACGTCAAGCGGCATGTCCTCGTTCAACAGCAGCTTGAGCCAATCGAGCAGTTCGCTGGTGCTGGGCTTCTTCTTGAGGCCCGGCACTTCGCGCACCTCGTAGAAGATTTCCATCGCCTTGGAGACGAGGGTCTTCTGGATGCCGGGGAAGTGGACGTCGACGATCGCCTGCATCGTCTCGCGATCGGGGAACTTGATGTAGTGGAAGAAACAGCGGCGCAGGAAGGCGTCGGGCAGTTCCTTCTCATTGTTCGAGGTGATGACCACGATCGGGCGCTCCTTGGCCGCGATCCGCTCCTTCGTTTCGTAAACGTCGAAGCTCATCCGGTCGAGTTCCTGAAGCAGGTCGTTCGGGAACTCGATATCGGCCTTGTCGATCTCGTCGATCAGCAGCACCGGCAGCTGGGGTGAGGTGAATGCCTCCCACAGCTTGCCCTTCTTGATATAGTTGGCGATGTCATGGACGCGTTCGTCACCCAATTGGCCGTCACGCAGGCGGGCCACCGCGTCGTACTCATAGAGCCCCTGCTGGGCCTTGGTGGTCGACTTGATGTTCCATTCGATCAGCGGCGCGCCGGTCGCTTTGGCGATTTCATGCGCCAGCACGGTCTTGCCGGTGCCCGGTTCACCCTTGACCAACAGCGGGCGGCGCAGCAGCACCGCGGCATTGACCGCAACCTTCAGGTCATCGGTGGCAACGTAGTTCTGGGTACCTTCAAAGCGCTGCATGGAAATGGTCATCCCCGGTTATTAATCGTTCGGTTAAACGATAGGCATGGCGGCGGGGGGAGGCAAGCGCGAAAAGTGCAACCAGCGTGGATCACGGTTCGGCCCAGTCCGTTGCCAATTGCACCATCTTGACTTTATGTTGCTGCTGCCTTCGGAAGGGTAGCATGTTTCGTTTGCGATCGGTTCGATCGAGGCTGCTGCGCAAGCCGACCCTCGGTTTCAGTGTCTTGACGGTCACCGCCTGCGTGTTGGTGGCTTCGGTAGCGCGCTGGATTTTGGGCGAAGCTGCTAATTCGGTGCCATTCGTCTCATATTATCCGGCGATCGTGCTCTGTACACTGCTGGCGGGCTGGCGCGCCGGGGCGATGGCGATTTTTGTGTCGATGGCACTGGTGGACACCCTGTTCATGCGCCCGCAGGTCTCTGTCACTCAGGATTGGCATACGGCGGCAACGATGACGCTGTTTGTGTTGTCATGCGGCTTGCTGGTGGCAATTGCCCAAACCTTGCGGGTGACCGTGGTGCAGTTGCAGGCCGCCACTGACCGTGCCGAATACCTCAATCAGGAATTGCTCCACCGGGTCCGCAATTCACTAACCGTGGTCAACGCGCTGGCTGCCATGACCTTCAAGGCTGAGCCCGCAAATTTCATCCCGGTCTTCTCGAAGCGCATGGGCGCGCTTGCCGATGGACTGGATGTCCTGTCGCTTCATGATGGCCAGGAATGCGATTTGCACGCCATGATCAACCAGGCCTGTGCTCCTTTCGCGGAAGGATCCAGGATCACGGTGACGGGATCAACCGGCATGCTGCCATCGCAGGTTTGCATCCCTCTGATCCTTGGCATTCACGAGCTATGCACCAATGCGGTTAAGTACGGTGCGCTGTCTGTCGTCGATGGTGAGATCCGGATCGAAACCGAATGGGATTCCGCAAATGGCGCGGCCAGCGTGCTCTGGCAAGAGTCAGGCGGGCCGACGGTTACATTGCCCGAACGGCGCGGGCTTGGAAGTGCACTGCTGGCTGATCCGCTGTTAGGACCGGCTACCGTCACGTTTGAACCGCGCGGGCTGCTCTGTGAGCTGCGATTGAAGATCGCCAGCTAACAGCGCTCAGGCGTCGATCAGTTCCGGATCGATGTCGGCCGCGCGGTTCTGGATGAACATGAAGCGCTGCGCTGGGTCGCGGCCCATCAGCCGGTCGACCAGGTCCTTCACCGCTGCCCGGCCTTCGTATTCGGGGGGCAGGGTGATGCGGATCAGGCTGCGCTTGGCGGGGTCCATCGTCGTTTCGCGCAGCTGCTGCGGGTTCATTTCCCCCAGGCCCTTGAACCGGCCGACTTCCACCTTCTTGCCTTTGAACCTGGTTGCCTCAAGCTCGGCGCGGTGGGCGTCATCGCGGGCATAGGCGCTCTCCTTGCCGGCGGTCAGGCGGTAGAGCGGGGGCTGGGCGAGGTAGAGATGACCGCGCCGGACAATTTCCGGCATTTCCTGGAAGAAAAAGGTCATCAGCAGGGTGGCGATATGCGCCCCGTCGACGTCGGCATCGGTCATGATGATGATGCGGTCGTAACGCAGGTTGTCCGGGTTGCAGTCCTTGCGGAACCCGCAGCCGAGTGCCAGGCCCAGATCGGCGATTTCGGTATTGGCGCGGATCTTGTCCGCCGTCGCGCTGGCGACGTTCAGGATCTTGCCGCGGATCGGCAGGATCGCCTGGGTCTTGCGATCGCGCGCTTGCTTGGCAGAGCCACCGGCGCTGTCCCCTTCGACGATGAACAGCTCGGTCTCGGCAT
>JBEGJL010000008.1:0-5299 GCA_041184605.1 Pseudomonadota bacterium | reverse complement strand
AATCCCGGCTGCGCGACGATCCCGTCGCGCAGGGCCGGATTGCCGGAAACCATCGCATAGAGATCCGGCGTCGGGAGGCGGAAGCTGGCGGCGCTGTAAGCCTTGTCCTGCGCGATCTTTGCGGATGGCGAAGGGGAGCCGCTGGCGCGGACGAACGCGACCAGATCTCCCCCGGCGCCGACCACCGCGGCAACGACCGGACAGCCCGCCGCCGCACCCGTGGCAACGGCGGCAGCCGCTGCCTTGAGCGCCAGTTCGTGGCCTACCGTCCTGACCGAAACCACCCCGTCCATGATCAGGTGTTCACCGTCATGAAGCGGTCGTTCAGCGCCTTTTCGTAGTAGAAGATCGCCTTGCCGGCGCTCTCCGCCTGCCACATGCGCTGCGGATTGTCGGGATAATAGATGTAACCGCCGCTGAAAGTCTCGTTGCGGTTACCCGAGGGATCGAAGAAGTAGATCGTCTGGCCGCGGGTGATCCCGTGACGCGTCGGCCCGATATCGAGCGAAATATCGTAGCGGCTGATGATGTCGGCTGCATGGCCGACGTCGTGCCAGGATTCGAGGTTGAAAGAGGTGTGGTGGATCTTGCCGTCTTCGGGATAGCCGAGGAAGGCAACATCATGCGCCTTGTTGCTGCAGCTCAGGAAGATGCCGAGGCGCGTCCCACTGCCTTCATCGACCAGTTCCTCGGTAACCGAGAAATCCAGCGCATCGACGAAGATCTTTGCGGATGCGGAGATGTCCACGCCATTCAGCGCGCAGTGATCGAAGCGGGTGGCACGCATGCCGCGCGGTTCGACCACCCAGACATCGGGGTTCTTGACCGCCGGGCCGGTGGCCGACAGTTCCATTTCGGCGTAGAGTTCGAACACGTGCTGGGTTGGTGTGTTGAAGCGGATCTTGCGACCCACACCGGGGTCCGATCCGGCCGGGATCACATCGACATGGACGCCGATATCGAGCAGGCGCTCCGCGAAATGGTCGAGGTCGGCATCCTTGACGACCTTAAAGCCCATCACGTCCATGCCAGCCTGATCGGCCTCGCGCAGGATAATGCTGTGCCGATCGAATTCGTCAAACGCCTGGAAAAAGGCGCGGTCGCCGTCGCGATTGACGAAATTCAAACCAATCCGGTCGCGGTAATGGGCAATAGCCTCATCGAGGTCGAGAACCCTGAGCTGCACGTAGCCAGGACGAATTACACCAGTTAGAGCCATGTCGACACTCCTTTCCGTTCAGCCCTTGAGACCATTCCTAAAGAACTCGGCAACCATCCGGTTGAAACTTGCCATCCGCTCGATCTGCACCCAGTGTCCGCATTCGGCGAACAGATGCAGATCGGCCCGCTTCATCAGCGTGGCGAGGCGTACGGTAGAATCGAGCGGGATCACCTGATCGGCAATCCCGTGCAGGATCAGGGTTTCGTGCGCGATTGCGGCGATGTCCTCCTCACGGCTGGCGAGCATCGCCACGTTGGCCTGGCGGTCGGCGCCGCCGAACGTTGCATGATAGGGTTCATGTGCTTCGGGCCGGGCGCTGGCGACATAGCGCGACTGAATCAGATCCTCGGTCAGGCGGCTGTGATCCCAGGCAAGGTACTTGAGCGATTCGCGCATCGCCTCGACCGAGGGTTCATAGCCCCAGACCTTGTCGAGCGCAGGGGTAATCGGAAAGTTGAGCCCTGCAGGTCCCATCAGAACGGCGCGCTCCACCCGATCGGGGTGGGCGATCATGAACGCCAGCGTGATCCCGCCACCGAAAGAATTGCCGACGATCGAAACCTTGTCGATGCCCAGACCGTCGAGAAAGCCGGCGAGCTGATCGACCCAGACCTGCTTGTCCTCGATCCGGCCCTTGCTGTCCGAATAGCCGAAGCCGAACATGTCGGGCGCGATGACCCGGAAATCCTGGGCGAGGACCGGCATATTCAGTCGCCAGTTGGCCCAGGCTGTCACACCGGGGCCCGATCCGTGGACCAGCAGCACCGGGGCGCCTTCGCCGACGTCGTGGTAATTGGTCGAGCTTCCGCCGACAACCAGCGACCTACCGATTTCCGGACGTGCCGCGTCCAAAGTCGAGCTTGCCATGGTAGCCATCCGATCCTTTCCCGCCTCGTTGATTTTGTATTCGGCTGGACCTGGACGCCGAATCGCCGTCTCTGTCGCCAGCACCGTCATCCATTGCACTATTTGAAACGCATTTGCAAATGAAGAACGACGTGGGCGACGGCAATCGCCGGCGCCCCGCGCTCTTCGATCAGATGAGACCTTCGGCCTGCAAGGCCGCCCCAACCGCAGGCCGCTGAGCAATCCGACCGCAATAGGCGCCCAGTGCGGGATACGCGCTCATGTCGATCCCGACATGGGCAGGCCAGCCCAGCATCACGAACAGATAGATGTCGGCCACGCTAAAATCGGCGCCCACATAGTGCTCTTTGCCGGCGAGATCCTTATCGAGCGCGGCCAAGTGATTCTTGACTGCGGTCGTAGCGACTGCCTTGGCTTCATCGCTGGTGCCGGGCGTAAACAGGGGCACGAAGGCCTTGTGAAACTCCGAACCCAGGAAGCTCAGCCGGCTGAGCAGGCGGTACCGGTCCATGGTGCCGTCGCGCGGCGCCAGGCCGGCTTCCGGCTTTTGGTCGGCGATGTAAAGCAGGATCGCGGGATTTTCGGTCAGGGTTTCGCCGCTGTCGAGGGTCAGCGCCGGAACCTTGCCTGACGGATTGACCGCCAGGAAGTCCTCGCCTGTCTCGACCTTTCGGGTCGCCAGATCAACCTTGACCGCATCGAAAGTGGCGCCGGCTTCGCGAAGCGCGATGTGCGGGGCGAGCGAGCAGGCACCGGGGCTAATGAACAACTTCATAGATAGTCTCCTTCAGGGATGCAGTGAACGGGACCCGGTCAGATCGGAGTTGCGAGCAGGGTCGCTATGCGCAGCGTGTCGTAGATGCATGTCCGGCTTTTCAGACGGACATGGCCGCCGCCCAGATCGAACCGGTCGACGTATTTGCCGGCATTGTAGATGCGGGTTTCACCATCGTTACGGGTCTGGAAAACAACGTAACTGGCCTCCGCGGAGACCTCGTCGTCATCCACGCCGGTGATCACCGCGCGCCCGATCAGATGGCGGTTGAAATGTTCGGGAAATACGTTGGCCTTGCGCAGCGCAACCACGCGGTCGACCAGCATCCCTTTGCTGTCGCAATACATGACTGCTGCGGGCAAGCCGTTATCGACATTCTCGCGCGCAATCACCTGGTACAGGCAATCTTCAACGAACAGGTTGGGCCATTGCTCGAGCCGGTCATCATCAAGGCAAAGCCCGTAAGCCGCATTGAAATCGTCGATCGCACCTTGTGCTCGTGCGGCTGCCACGCTCATGCCCGGCCCTCCGCCGCGAGATCGGCCAGGGCATTGCCCATAAGCCCGAGGTAGCCCTTCCAGAACCCGCGCACGGAATTTTCATCCATGCCCATCGGCGCGTAGGATGGTCGGACGTCGTCCCCGCCCATCTCTACGAAACTGCGCTTGCCTTCAGCACCGATCGTGCCCTGCTGGCACAGCTCGACCGCTTCGCCGTCTTCCATCGAAATCAGCCCGGACGGTCCCACCAGATTAAGGTTGCGAAGGCGGTGGCGGGTCGTTTCCTCGTCATCGTCGGCATAGCCGAAATAGGTCCAGACCAGCTCGGTCTTGTCGGTCCCGTGGGGCACGATCTGCCTTGTCGCGAGTGTGTTCTGAATCTGCTGGACGACCACCGACGGGAAGATCGACTGGATGTGCAGTCCGACATCGTCAGCGATCTCAGGGCGGAATGCCAGCAGGCGCTCGTCCTGCAGCTTGGCCTCACCCTGCATCTCGCGGTTGGCCTCGTCACCGAAAGAGCCGTAGTCGACATCGCCCTTGGGCTTCGACACGGTAAAGACGGTGTGGTAGCCCTCGTCCGAAACCAGACCTGCGCTTTCCTGGCTCTGACGGTAGATGCCGAAAGTCGGATAGAACAGGTGCAACAGACCGCCGTGGTAGCTGTCACGACTGTTTTCCGAATAGAGCTTCCAGTTGCCGGCCATGAACTGCCGCGCATAGCCCAGCACCTTGACCGGGCGCTGGAAGACGCGCTGAATGTATTTGCGCATCAAAGGACCCAGAAAGTCCTCGAGCGGGGCAATGGACGTGCTGAAGGTTCCGAACACGAGGCCGCCGAATGTCTCAACCCGCAACCGCTCCAGCGAATGCTCGGCCATGTTGAATTCCTTCGAATAGCCGCCCACGCCTTTCAGCCCCCGCCGGAACGGCACGCCGACAAGCGCACCGGTCGCGTCGTAGGCCCACTGGTGATAGACGCAGACGAACGCCCCGTCGGCCTGGTTGCCACGCAGCGAGCGGCACACGGTTGCGCCCTTGTGGGCGCAGCGATTGACCCAGGCGTGGATCGCGCCATCCGCCGCTCGCGTGACCACCACGGGGGTGTTGCCGACATGGGTCGAACGGAAATCGCCGCTCTTGGCCAGCTCGGCTTCGAGGCCAAGATAGCACCAGGTCTGTCCGCGAAAGATGTTTTCCTGTTCGGCAGTGAAGATCGCCTGGCTGTGGTAGACTGCGTAATCGACCGCAGTCGGCTCCGACTCAGCGGCGACGGGCATGGTTTCGGCTTTCACGGCCTTCTCCCTAAGCTTTTTCGAAACCGCGGCCCGAAGCGAGCCGTCCGCAAGTGCGCATCGCGCTCAGCATCATCGCGGCATCGGCTTTGCCGGTACCGACGATGTCGTAGGCGGTGCCATGCGCCACCGACATGTGCAGGTACGGAGGCCCCATGATGACCACGCTGTTGCCCGAAAAGCCCCAGGTCTTGACCGCGATGTGGCCCTGATCGTGGAACATCGCCAGAACCATGTCATAGCGGCCCTCGATGCAGTGGCGGAAGACCGAGTCGGGCGCGATCGGCCCTTCGACATCGATGCCTCTGGCCCGCGCAGCTTCAACCCCAGGCGCAATTTCAAGGCGATCCTCGTCGCCCATGGCATGTGGGTTGAGACCGGCAACCGCGATCCGGGGTTGGGCGATGCCCCACGATCGCATGGCCTCGTGCAATTGTACCAGCGCCGTGGTGACGAGGTCTGCCGAAATGACGTCGATCACTTGCCGCAACGACATGTGATCGGTCAGGTGCGCAACCCGGAGCGGCCCGGTGAGCAGTACCAGATAGCTTTCGCCGGGGGTCGGGCTGATGACCCTGTCGAGCTTCTTGGCCATTTTAAGCGAACCGGTGCTGATCGGCCCCATGATCGTGGCCGCGAA
>JBEGJL010000007.1:0-5008 GCA_041184605.1 Pseudomonadota bacterium | reverse complement strand
TCATCCGTTCGAGCTGTCGGTCAGCGCCTATCCCGAAACGCACCCGGATGCGGCCAGCCCGGCGGCGGACCTCGACAACCTGAAGCGCAAGCTCGATGCCGGGGCCAGCCGGGCGATCACCCAGTTCTTCTTTGAACCCGATACCTTCTTCCGCTTTCAGGATGCCTGCCTTGCCGCCGGGATCGATGCCGAAATCGTGCCGGGGATCATGCCCGTGACCAATTTCGCCGCGATCCAGCGGATGAGCGGGATGACCGGCACCGCCGTTCCCGCATGGCTGGGCCAGCTGTTCGAAGGACTGGATGAAAAGCCGGCCGCGCGTCAGCTGGTCGCCGCCACGGTCGCCGCCGAATTCTGCCGCCGGCTCTATGCCGGCGGGGTGCGCAATTTCCACTTCTACACCCTCAACCGGGCCGAGCTGTCCTATGCGATCTGCCATCTGCTCGGCCTGCGTCCGGAGACCGAGGCATGACCCCGCGCGAACTCTTCCTGGCCGAGGCGGCCAAGCGCATCCTGATCACCGACGGGGCATTCGGGACCGAGATCCAGCAGCGCAAGTTGACCGAGGCGGACTATGCCGGGTCGCTTGGCCTGACCAAGGACCAGAAGGGCAACAACGACATCCTGGCGATCACCCGGCCCGACGTGCCCGAGGCGATTCATCGCGCCTATTTTACCGCGGGGGCCGACATTGCCGAAACCAACACCTTTTCCGCCAACCGGATCAGCCAGGCAGATTACGGCGCCGAGCACCTGGTGCGCGAGATCAACGTGGAAAGCGCCCGCCTTGCGCGGCGCGTGGCCGATGAATTCGCTGCTGATGGCCGTCCGCGCTTCGTTGCCGGCGCAATCGGGCCGACCAACAAGACCCTCTCACTCTCACCCGATGTCAACGATCCCGGCTTTCGCGAGGTCGACTGGGACGAACTGGTCGATGTCTATCGTCAGCAGGTAGCCGCGCTGGTTGAAGGCGGGGCCGATTTCATCCTGATCGAAACCGTGTTCGATACGCTCAACGCCAAGGCCGGGATCATGGCCGTGCGCGAGGTCGAGCGTGAGCTGGGCCGCGAAGTGCCGATCATGCTGTCGATGACGCTGACCGACCTTTCGGGCCGCAATCTGTCTGGCCACACGGTCGAGGCGTTCTGGTATGCCGTGCGCCATGCCCGCCCGCTGACGGTCGGGCTAAACTGCTCGTTCGGGGCGACCCAGTTGCGCCCGCATGTCCGCGCGCTCAGCGCAATCGCCGATACCGCGATCATGGTCTATCCCAATGCTGGCCTCCCCAACGAACTGGGCCAGTATGACGAACTGCCCGAACAGACCGCCGCGCTGGTCCGCGAATGGGCCGAGGCCGGCCAGGTTAACGTGCTGGGCGGCTGCTGTGGCTCCACCCCGGCGCATATCGCGGCCATTGCCAAGGCCGCTGCAGGCCTGCCGCCGCGCAAAATTCCGCAGCTAGATGCCGTAACCCGCCTTGCCGGCCTTGAACCCTTCGTGATGGCAGCCTGATCCCATGACCGCCCAAACCTCTGCCCGGTTCGTCAATGTTGGCGAGCGCACCAATGTTACCGGCTCGGCCGCGTTCAAGAAGCTGATCCTGGCGGGCGACTATGCCAAGGCGGTCGAAGTCGCGCGCCAGCAGGTTGAGAACGGCGCGCAGGTCATCGACGTGAACATGGATGAGGGGCTGCTCGACGCGGTCCACGCCATGACCACCTTCCTCAAGCTGATTGCCGCCGAGCCCGATATTGCCCGCGTGCCGGTGATGATCGACAGCTCCAAGTGGGAAGTGATCGAAGCCGGGCTGAAATGCGTTTCGGGCAAGCCGATCGTCAATTCAATCAGCATGAAGGAAGGCGAAGGCCCGTTCCTGGAACAGGCGCGCAAGTGCATGGACTATGGAGCGGCCGTGGTCGTCATGGCGTTCGACGAGCAGGGCCAGGCCGACACCAAGGACCGCAAGGTCGAGATTTGCGAGCGGGCCTATAAGCTGCTGACCGGGATCGGCTTCCCGCCTGAAGACATCATCTTCGATCCCAATATCTTCGCCGTGGCGACAGGGATCGAGGAGCATAACAATTACGGCGTCGACTTTATCGAGGCCGTGCGGGAAATCCGCGCACGTTGCCCCCACGTGCATTTCAGCGGCGGGCTTTCCAACCTCTCGTTCTCATTCCGCGGCAACGAGCCGGTGCGCCGGGCGATGCATTCGATCTTCCTGTATCATGCGATCCCGGCCGGGCTCGACATGGCGATCGTCAATGCCGGCCAGCTCGACGTTTACGACACCATCGACCCGGTCCTGCGCCAAGCCTGCGAGGATGTGATCCTCAACCGTGATCCCCCTCCGGGGAGCGGCGCAGAATCTGCGACCGAGCGCCTGATCACGCTTGCCGAAAGCTTCAAGGGCACCGATGCCAAGGCGCAGAAGGAAGCCGAGGAATGGCGCGGCTGGGATGTGACCCGGCGGATCGAACACGCGCTGGTCAAGGGCATCGACGCCCATATCGTCGATGATACCGAAGAAGCGCGCGCAGAAATCTTTGCCAAGGGCGGCCGCCCGATCGAGGTGATCGAAGGCCCGCTGATGCAGGGCATGAACACGGTTGGCGATCTGTTCGGATCGGGCAAGATGTTCCTGCCGCAGGTGGTCAAGTCGGCCCGTGTGATGAAGAAGGCCGTGGCCCACCTGATCCCCTTCATCGAGGCGGAAAAGGAAGCGCTCGGCACCGCGGCCCAGTCCAAGGGCCGGATCATCATGGCCACGGTCAAGGGCGACGTTCACGACATTGGCAAGAACATCGTCGGCGTGGTCCTGCAGTGCAACGGCTATGAGGTGATCGACCTTGGCGTCATGGTGCCGTGGTCCAAGATCATTGAAACCGCAATTGCCGAGAAGGCCGACATGATCGGCCTGTCCGGCCTGATCACGCCCAGTCTCGACGAGATGGTCACCGTGGCCGAGGAAATGGAACGCGCCGGCCTGAAAATCCCGCTTCTGATCGGCGGGGCGACCACCAGCAAACTCCACACCGCGCTAAAGATCGATCCGGCCTATTCCGGCCCGGTGATCCACGTGCTCGATGCCAGCCGCGCGGTCGGTGTCGCCAGCCAGCTGCTGTCTGACACCCAGCGCGATGGGTTCGTTCAGGCGACAGCAAACGAATACCAGCACATGCGCGACCTGCGTGAGGGCAAGGAAGCGTCGGCGCTGCTGAGCCTGGAAGAGGCCCGCACCAATGGCTTTCAGGCCGATTTCTCAGACAAGCCGGCTCCGCCCGCGCAGCCCGGCCTGCATCTGTTCGAGGATTGGGACCTGGCCGACCTGGCCGCCTGCTTCGACTGGACCCCGTTCTTCCGCGCCTGGGAACTGGCCGGCAATTTTCCCGCGATCCTCAAGGATGAGGTTGTCGGCGAAAGCGCAACCGCGCTCTACAACGATGCGATCGCCATGCTGGAGAAGATCGTCAGCGAAAAATGGCTGGTCGCCAAGGGTGTCTGCGGCTTCTGGCCCTGCGCACGGCATGGCGACGATGTCGAGCTCTACCTGACCGAGGAAGAGCGCCATGCCCGCCTGCCCTTCCTGCGCCAGCAAATCCGCAAGAGCCGCGACCGGGCGAACTATTGCCTGGCCGACTTCATCGACCCCGATGGCGACTGGATCGGCGGTTTTGCCGTGGGCATCCACGGGATCGAACCGCACCTCGAACGCTTCCGGGCCGCGCATGATGACTATTCGGACATCCTGCTGAAGGCCCTGGCCGACCGCTTTGCCGAAGCCTTTGCCGAGCGGCTGCACCAGCATGTCCGCACCACGTTGTGGGGCTATGCGCCGGGTGAGCAGCTGACCAACGAGGCGCTGATCCGCGAGGAATACCGGGGCATCCGTCCGGCCCCCGGTTATCCGGCCTGCCCCGATCACAGCCTCAAGCCGATCCTGTTCGAACTGCTCGATGCCCCGGCACAAACCGGGATCACCCTGACCGAGAGCTATGCCATGCTGCCGACTTCGGCGGTGTCCGGCTTCTATTTCGGCCACCCGCAGTCGGAATATTTCGGCGTGGCCCGGATCGGGCGCGATCAGGTGGAAGACTATGCGGCGCGGCGCGGGGTGGACCTGGCCACCGCCGAACGCTGGCTGCGGCCCAATCTGGACTGACCCTCGACAAGCGATTCCGGCGCATTAGGTTGCGGGCCATGCGCCTGACCATCCTGCTTGCCAGCCTGATCCTTGCCGCGCCGCTTGCCGCGCAGGCCCTGCCCGCCACGGTCGCGGTCGAATTCGATCGCCACAGCATCCGTCCGGTTCTTGCCGAAGGGCTGGCCGACCGGGCGAGCGGCCGGGCCGTGACCGCCGACAGCCCGGTGCGGATCGCCTCGATCTCCAAGCTGGTCACCACGCTGGGCGTGCTGCGACTGGTCGATCAAGGCAGGCTGGACCTTGACCGCGATGTCTCGGACTATCTTGGCTGGCAGCTGCGCAATCCGGCCTATCCGCACCAGCCGATCACCCTGCGCCTGCTGCTAAGCCACCAGTCGAGCCTGCGCGACGGGGGTGAGCGCTACATCATTCCGCTGGGCATCACCCTGCGCGAACGGTTGGCCGAACCGGCGATGTGGGATGCGCAGCACGGTCCCAAGGCGGGCTGGTTTGCCTATAGCAACATCAACTTCCCGGTCGCCGCCAGCGTGATCGAGCGGGTGACGGGTGAGCGGTTTGACGTGGCAATCAGCCGGCTGGTGCTCAAGCCACTTAAGCTCGATGCCTGTTACAACTGGGGTGCGGGCTGTTCGGCAGAAGCCTTCCGCCGCGCGACAATCCTTTACCGCGCCTCGGGCGAGGTCGCCCGCGATGACCTGAAGGGCCAACCGCCGCTCTGCCCGGTGGTGCCAGCGCAAGATGGTTCTTGTGGCCTTAGGCATTATCAGCCCGGCCAGAACGGCGCGCTGTTCGGGCCGCAGGGCGGCTTGCGCATATCAATGACGGACCTTGCCAAGGTCGGGC
>JBEGJL010000006.1:0-6310 GCA_041184605.1 Pseudomonadota bacterium | reverse complement strand
ATATCCGATGCTGGACCACCGCACCGGCGGGGATGACTGCTGCTACAACAACCCGACGACGGGCGAGTTCATCTGGACCCGCGCTTCAAACCGTTTTGGCTGGGGGGCACTGAAGGGGTCTTACGAACCCACTGATGAACGCAAGGGCTGGTTCTCTCCCAGCCTGGCCGAAGACCTGTCAGGCCTGCCACCAACCTGGATCGGCACCGGCAGCCTCGACCTGTTCTATGATGAGGACCTCGACTACGCGCGACGCCTCGTTGCCGCCGGGGTGCCGGTGGAACTGCATTCCTATCCCGGGGCGATCCACGCCTTCACCGCCGTGGCCGGCAGCCGCCTGGCGCAAGCGTTCGGCCGCGACCTGATGGGGGCCATCGCCCACTGGCTGAGGGTCGCGGCCTAAGCGCAACCGTTTCAGATCGCGCGACCGTCCACGCTGACATTGCGAATGCGACCATCACGGTCGATTGAGCAACTGAAGTTGCCATTGCCCGTGGTTGATCCGGAAACCCGCCAGCCACCGGCATCGCGGTTGACGCTCTCAACCTCTCCCACGCGTGACCGGCCGCGATTGACTTCGTCGATGCAGCGGTTGACCGCGCCATCGATGCCGGTGCCTTCGTGCCATTCAGGGCGATTGTCGTCACTGCCATAGCGCGGGGCATCGTCGCGATAGCGCGGTTCCGGCTCACGATAGTCGCGCTGCTGCTTGCTGGCCTTGCTGGCCGCGCTGGCAATCGCAGCGATGCCACCGATGATCAGGATGCCAGCCAGAACATCGCCACCGTCGATCCGGTCGTGATGACGATATTGGCCACCCCAACCACCGCCCCAGTCACGCGCCATGGCCGGTGTTGCCGCCATCGCGAATGAAGCGAGCAGGGCTGCTGCTGCCGCACTACGTTTGAAATTCCCCATCATCTGCGTGACCCTTCCCCTGGGGCGATTTACCCCTAACTGTCATCGACTTAGGCGACCCAGGCTTTCGCCTGCCTGAACCGCCCATGTCGTTCAGAGACCGCGAAGGCCGCTATAATCGAGATCGACAATCCGGCCCTGCTCGACCTGGCACCGGAAAGTTCCCGAGTCATAGCCGCGCAGGTTGTCGTTCCACCCGCGATAGTCGCCACCCCAGCCCCGGCCATAATTGCCGTCGCCGCGGCGCCAGTCGCGCCCGTTGCCGTTCACGGCAATCCGGCCCCGCACTTCATAGCCATAGCGCGTCTCGCGGATGTCACGAACATCGGTCACGTCGGCACGCCCATAGGTATAACGGGCGGCGTTGCGTTCGGCGGCATAGACGCACTGCTCAACCGCGCGGCGGGCGCTGCCCCGCGATGCATAGTTGTCGCGGTAGCCATACCCTTGGTTATAGCCATAGCCTGCCCGATCATAACGATAGTCGCGGTCATAGCGGTCATTGTTGCGGCTGGCAGCTGAAGCGACGGCGGCAATCCCACCGATGATCAGCGCACCGGCGATCACGTCACCGGCGCTGATGCCATCACGATCACGGTGTTCGGCAAAGGCCGGCGTGGCCGAAGCAAGTGCCATCGCGCCAGCGGCGATGGTCCCGACCAGGGCTTTGGACATGGTCTTCATGGCTTCTGTTCCTTCACTACGCCGGGGCAATCTGTCCGGCCATGAAGCAGGTCTAGCGATTCGTCCGTGGCCCGAAGCTGAACTCGCCCGTTAGGCTGCGTTCAGGTTTCAGGCCAATTAGCTGAACGGCTTTTTAGCGATGCATTAAGCACGAAAGCCTAGGAATGCGGCCATGCCCGATTGGTTCGTCCTCTATTCTGCCCCCGCAGTTGCCCTGATCCTGATTGCTTGGGAGCGCATGATCGGGGCATCGGCAACCGACTGGTGGATCAACCTGCAATCCTGGGCGCTTAAGATTCTCGGAGCCTTCACCGTTTATCAGGCGGTCCGGGCCTGGAATGGCCCCGCCCTGATCGATGGCGCCGCCCTGCCCAATTGGCTGGCGGTGATCCTTTATGTGCTGGTCTATGATCTGGCTGAATACCTCTTCCACCGCTTGCAGCACCAGGTGCCACTGCTGTGGGCGATGCATTCGCTGCACCATTCCGATCCGAACATGTCAGTGCTGACCACCAATCGGCACTTCTGGGCCGATCCGCTGTTCAAATCGGCAACGGTCTGGTCAGCGGCGTCCCTGCTGATCTCTCCCACACCGACTGCGCTGGCGGTATATACCGTTCTGGGTCTGTGGAACTTCGTCGCGCATTCACAACTGCCGCTGAATCTGGGCAAGTGGTCATGGGTTATCAACACCCCGGCCTATCACCGCCGTCACCACTCGGCCCTGCCCGAGCACTATGACAGCAATTTCGCAGCGATCCTGCCGCTCTGGGATGTGTTGTTCGGCAGCTATAACCGGCCGAAGGGCGCGCCTCCGACCGGCTATTCAACCCGCCCGCGCAACCTGCGCGAGCAACTGCTCTGGCCACTCTACCACGGCCGCAGCGAGCCCTAGTTCGACGGAACCTTGAGCCCGCTCCACTGCGCCAGGAAGGCCAGCACGTCAGCACCTTCAGCCACGGCTTTGTCGGTTGGCTTACCCGAGCCATGCCCGGCCCGGGTTTCGATCCGGATCAGGTGCGGCTTGTCCCCGGCCTTGGCCGCCTGCAACGCCGCCGTATATTTGAAGCTGTGGCCCGGCACCACGCGGTCGTCGGTATCGGCCGTGGTGACCAGCATGGCCGGGTATTCAACCCCAACCTTGATGTTGTGATAGGGCGAATAGGCCCGCAGCACGCGCCAGTCGGCTTCCTTGCTGGGATAGCCATAGTCATCGACCCAATAACGCCCGGCGGTGAAGCGATCAAAGCGGAGCATGTCCATCACGCCCACGGCCGCGTTGGCAGCGGCGAACAGGTCCGGCCGCTGGTTGACGACCGCGCCAACCAGCAGGCCGCCGTTGGAGCCACCCTGCACCGTCAAGCCATCCTTCGGCGTGATCCCTTCGGCGATCAGGTATTCACCGGCGGCGATGAAATCATCGAACACGTTCTGCTTGTTGTTCAGGCGGCCGGCGTCGTGCCAGGCCTTCCCATATTCCCCACCGCCACGCAGGTTCGCGAGCGCAAAGGCCCCGCCCGCCTCTAGCCAGGCCATCCGCATCGCCGAAAAACCCGGAGTGAGCGAGATATCGAACCCGCCGTAGCCATAAAGCAGCGTCGGCACGGCCTTGCCCGCCTGCGCCACGTCCTTGCGCCGCACCACGAACATCGGCACCCGCGTGCCGTCCTTGGAATTGTAGAAGCGCTGCTCGATCGCATAGTCGTCTGGGTTGAAGGTCAGCTTCGGCAGCGCGAAGGGTTCGCTGTGCCCGGTACGGGTATCGAAGCGGTAGATCCCGCTAGGCTGGTTGAAACTGGAGAACGCATAGAACGTCTCGGGATCGCCAGGCTCGCCGCTAAAGCCAGACGCGGTGCCGATCGCGTTGAGCGCAATCTGCTGGACCGGCTTGCCATCAAGCGATCGCACTTCGGCGACAGACTTCGCATCCTTGAGATAGGCCAGGATCAGGCGTTCACCGACGATCTCCGCACGCTCAAGCGTTTCAAGGCGTTCGCCGATCACTTCCTCGAACTGCGGATTTGCCGCTGCGACGTTGACCTTGACCACGCGCAGACGGGGCGCATCCTTATTGGTCATGAAGTAGAGCGTATCGCCCATCCCTTCGACCAGGCGCCAGTCGTTCTCCAACCCCGCCACCAAGGTGCGCGCCTGCCACTTGCGGCTCTTGCCAAGCGCAATCAGGTGCAGGGCATAGCGGCTGTCGGTACCCTTGGAGGTGGTGATCACCATCCAGCGGCCATCGTGGGTGACTTGCGCCGAATGGCCCAATTCAGGCTCATTCGGTGTCGAATAGACCAGCTCGTCCTGCGCTTGCGGGGTGCCGATGCGGTGGAAGTAGATCGCCTGGTTCTTGTTCAGCGACTGGAATTCCGCCCCGGCCTGCGGCTCGGGAAAGCGCGAATAGAGAAAGCCCTCGTTCCCGACCCAGGCGATATTGGTGAACTTGGCCCACTTGATGCCGTCGCCCAGCTCCTTGCCGGTCGTCACGTCTAGCACCTTGATCGTGCGCCAGTCTGACCCGCCATCCTGAATCGAATAGGCCAGCAGCTTGCCGTTCTTTGACGGCACCCAAGCATCCAGCGCGGTTGCGCCGTCCTTGGCCCAGGCGTTGGGATCGATCAGCAGACGCGGAATGCCGTTCAGCCCCTTGCGCACGAACAGTTGCGATTGGTTCTGCAGCCCCGAATTGCGCATGTAAAAGTAGTGCGCGCCCGCTTTGCGCGGCAGGCCAAAGCGTTCGTAATCCATCAGCGCCTTGATCCGCTGCGCAAACCACGCACGCTGCGGCAGCTGCGCCAGATAGCCTTGGGTCAGGCTGTTTTGCTTCGCAACCCAATCAGCCACTGCCTTGTCGGTGCGGACGTCGTTTTCGAGCCAGCGATAGGGATCGGCCACCGCCTCTCCGAACTGGGTCTCAACAAGATCGACTTTGCTGGTTTCCGGATAGGACAGGGTCATCTTTTCGGCAGCGGCTGGAGAGACGAGCGTAAGGGCAAGAACAGCGGCCAGGCTGGCCGGAATGCAACGCGACATGCATGGCTCCGAATAGAAAAAGGCGGAGGTGACCCTAGCAGTCACCCCCGCCTTTTCAACTGGACCAAAGGTCGCAGCGAGACGCTTATTCGGCGTCGTCAGCCATGATGACCGGACCCGAGTCCTGCCCCTTGGCCGAGGTGTCGCGATCGACCAGTTCAATCACGGCCAGCGGCGCAGCGTCCGAAGCGCGGATGCCAGCCTTGATCACGCGGGTGTAGCCACCCTGGCGATCGGCGTAGCGCGCGGCGAGGACTTCAAACAGCTTCTTTTCCTGCGCATCGTCCATCAGACGGGCGTGGGCCAGACGGCGGTTCGAAAGGCCACCATGCTTTGCCAGGGTGATCAGCTTTTCAAGGTAGGGACGCAGTTCGCGCGCCTTGGGCAGCGTCGTGGTGATCTGTTCGTGCTTGATCAGGGCCGCCGACATGTTGCGCAGCAGCGCCTTGCGGTGGCTGGAAGTGCGGTTGAGCTTACGCCCACCAAGCTTGTGACGCATGGTCTTTCCTTCGTTCGATATGGGCCCGTGTCAGGTAGCCCGTAGCTGGTCACACTAAGGTGGCGACCGTTACCGTCGGGGCACCCGCAGGTGCCCCGAAACTGGTTAGCCCAGCAGCTCCTGTTCGAGCTTCTTGGCCATTTCTTCGATGTTTTCCGGCGGCCAGCCAGGAATGTCCATGCCAAGGCGCAGGCCCATCGAGCTCAGGACTTCCTTGATCTCGTTCAGCGACTTGCGGCCGAAGTTCGGCGTGCGGAGCATCTCGGCTTCGGTCTTCTGGACCAGGTCACCGATGTAGATGATGTTATCGTTCTTGAGGCAGTTGGCCGAACGGACCGACAGTTCAAGCTCGTCCACCTTCTTGAGGAGGTAACGGTTGAGCTGGTTGGTATCGCTTTCCTCGGCCGGAGCAGCCGCCATGCCGATCATCGGCGAAGCGCCCATCGGCACTGCATCTTCGAAGTGAACGAACAGCGAGAGCTGGTCCTGAAGGATGCGCGCAGCGTAGGCAACGGCGTCTTCCGGGGTAACCGTGCCGTCGGTTTCAACGGTCAGGTTCAGCTTGTCGTAGTCCAGTTCCTGCCCGATGCGGGCATTGTCGACCTTGTACGAAACCTGGCGCACCGGCGAATAGAGCGAGTCGACCGGGATCAGGCCGATCGGCGCGTCAACCGGACGGTTCGACACGGCCGGGACATAGCCCTTGCCGGTGTCGGCGGTCAGTTCCATGTTCAGCGTCGCACCTTCGTCAAGGTGGCAGATCACGAGGTCCTTGTTCATGACCTCGATATCGCCCGAAACGGCGATGTCGCCAGCCTTAACCTCAGCCGGGCCGGTGGCCGACAGCTGCAGACGCTTCGGGCCTTCACCCTGCATCTTGAGGGCAATCTGCTTCACGTTCAGCACGATGTCGGTCACGTCTTCGCGCACGCCGGCAAGCGACGAGAATTCGTGCAGCACGTTCTCGATCTTGATCGAGGTGATGGCAGCGCCCTGCAGCGAGGACAGCAGCACGCGACGCAGCGCGTTGCCCAGCGTCAGACCAAAGCCGCGCTCAAGCGGTTCGGCGACGAAAGTGGCACGGCGCTTGGGGTCGTTGCCCGGCTTCACCTCGAGGGCGTTGGGCTTCTTGAGTTCCTGCCAGTTCTTGATGTTGACAGTCATGTACTTCCC
>JBEGJL010000005.1:0-3135 GCA_041184605.1 Pseudomonadota bacterium | reverse complement strand
CGGATCACCGGTTCGCCCAGTCGGCCCACGGCGCGCTTCAGCACAGCGCCCAGGCCGTCGGCCTTCGCGCGCCGCTGATCAAGCACCTGTCCGGTAAGCATCAGCGAAAAGGTTGCTGCATTGACGAAGGTCGATCCGCTTTCACCCAGGTGTTCCGACCAGTCGATCCCGCCCAGCTTGTCATGGATCAGCGCGTCCGCCGTCGCCGCATCGGGAACGCGCAGCAGCGCTTCGGCCAGGCACATCAGCGCAATGCCCTCGTCCGTGCCAAGCCCATAGGTCTGCAAAAACGCGTCCAGCCCGCTGGCCTTGTGGGCCCGCGCACCTTCAACCAGCTTGGCGGCGATCCGCTTGGCCTCACCATGAACGGCAGTGGCTGGTGCCGCCTGTTTCAGGCGCTCGGCAATGCACGCCTCTTCATCCTGGCGGTAGGCTTCACGCAAGGCGGTGCGGTCGATCGGTGCAGGCATGAATCGTGCCTAGCACTGGTTACGTAAGAAACCAATTACTGCATTACCTTGCAATTAACCAGTTTCTGCGCAAAGCTTTGAAACGGGTCGAATGTCGGGTGGTTTCAACACTTATCCTCTGTGCCGCGCCTTTGGTGCTGGCTCGTGTGCAACCTGCGGCTGAAGCGCCGCGGGCCGATGTAATAGAGCGGTGCTTGCCACGGAGGCAGGCTTGACCAAGCCGAACCGCCCCAACATTCGCGCCATGCTGGCGCAGGTCCACTTCCAGTTGGTTCTGTTTGCCGTGCTGCTGGCAGCGGCAAGCCTTACGCTCAGTGGTGGCCTAGTGATCCGGGGCTATGCCCAGCGCAACCTTGACCTTATTGCCCAGGCGGTCGCCCACAGGGTCGAACCGGCAATGTTGCACGAAGACCCGGTTGCTGTTGCGGACCGGATCGGCTCGATTGCCGCAGATGGCGGCGTGCAGCAGGTTGACGTTATCGATCGCGCCGGGCGCCTGCTGGTTCAGTGGCGCAGTCCGCGGACAGCAATTCCGCAGTGGTTGATCGAGTCCGCCAACCGGCTTTTCGTCCACCACGGGGTGGTGGTGCCGGTAGTCCACGGCGGTAGCCAGATTGGCGAGGTCCGGATCACGGCAAATCCCGAAGGTCTGCTGCGGTTCTTACTCGCCGCTACCTTCATCGCTTGCTCGACCCTGGCTGTAACCTTGATCGCCAGCGGCATCCTGGCGCAGCGGCTGCATCACCACCTTGCAGAGCCGGGCGACCGCTCCGGCGACTGATCAAAGCCGTGCGCAAGGAATGATTGCCACTGCCGTCGCGCGCCCTATGACAGCGGCGTGATGGGTGAATGGCAATTCTGGATCGACCGTGGCGGAACCTTTACCGATGTCGTGGCCTGTGCGCCGGACGGGCGGGTCCTGACTGCCAAATTGTTGTCCGAGGATCCCACCCGGGACGAGGACGCGGCGATTGCCGCCATTCGCCAGTTGAGCGGCGCGGGTACCGGTGCCCTACCGAATGCGAATGTCCGGATGGGGACAACAGTCGCCACCAATGCTCTGCTTGAGCGCACGGGCGAGCCGACCGTGCTGGCGATCACGCGCGGCTTTGGCGATGCGCTGCGGATCGGCACCCAAGAACGGCCTGACCTGTTCGTCCGCCAGATCGTGCTCCCTGAGCCACCCTACGAACGGATCATCGAGATTGCCGAGCGGGTCATGGCCGATGGTACGGTACTGGAACCCCTTGATGAATCCGCTGCCAGTGCCGCCTTTGCCGGGGCGGTAGCAGCTGGGTTCCGCTCAATCGCGATCGTGTTGATGCATGGCTATCGCTATCCCGCGCATGAGGCACGCTTGGCAGAATTGGCTCGCCGTGCCGGGTTCACCCAAATCTCGGTCAGCCATGAGGTGGTGCCGTTGATCAAACTGGTGGGGCGCGGTGACACGACGCTGGTCGATGCTTACCTGTCACCGGTGCTGCGGCGCTATGTCGATCAGTTCACGACGGCATTGGGTTCGGGCAACCGCGCCCTGTTCATGCAATCGAGCGGAGGCCTTGCCGATGGCACGCGCTTTCGTGGCAAAGATGCAATCTTGTCAGGGCCAGCCGGCGGCATTGTCGGCATGGCCCGCACCGCCGAAGCCAGCGGCGCGCCCAGGGTAATCGGTTTTGACATGGGCGGCACCTCAACCGATGTCAGCCACTATGCCGGCCAGTTCGAGCGGGACAGCGAGGTCCGCGTTGCGAATGTCCGGATCCGCACGCCGATGCTGCGGATCCACACCGTCGCCGCAGGCGGCGGCTCGATCTGCCGGTTCGATGCGGGGCGCTTGGTCGTCGGTCCGGAAAGCGCCGGGGCGCTGCCGGGACCGGCCTGCTACCGCAACGGCGGCCCGCTGACAGTGACCGACTGCAATGTGATGCTCGGTAAATTGCGGCCAGAGCATTTCCCGCACCTGTTCGGCCCGAACGGGAACCAGCCGCTGGATGCAGAGGTGGTGGCGGCCAGATTTGCCGATATGGCAGCGGTGATCCGGGTCGAAACCGGGCGAGACTACTCCTCCGAAGCTCTGGCGGAGGGCTTCATTGCCATTGCTGTCGCCAATATGGCGCATGCGATCAAGCAGATCTCGGTCGCGCGCGGACACGATGTTACGGGATATGCCCTGTCGTGTTTCGGCGGTGCGGGCGGCCAGCATGCTTGTCTGGTGGCAGACGAGCTGGCGATTGATACCGTACTGGTCCATCCGCTGGCCGGAGTGCTGTCTGCCTTCGGGATGGGCCTTGCCAGCGAAGCCGCGGTGCGGGAGCAGACCTTGGGTCAGCCGCTTTCCGGCGGCGCCGTCGCAGCGGAGAGACTTGCCGAAGACCTTGGTCAACAGGTGCGGGCAGAATTGAGCGCGGCTGACTGCGATGTCCGCACCAGCCTGTTCCTGCGCCGCGATGGCTCTGAAAATACCATCGAACTGTCGCCTGACGATCCGACGAAGCTGGCAACGGCCTTTGCTGCGGCGCATCGGGCCCAGTTTGGCTATGATGGCGAAGGTGCGCTGGTGATTGACCGGGTGCGGGTTGAAGCGGTCGCTCCGGGCGAAGCCATGGACAAGCTCGACTGGCCTTTGCCGGACGAGGTCAGCCCGCCGCTTGAGACGGTAACCTGC
>JBEGJL010000004.1:0-3035 GCA_041184605.1 Pseudomonadota bacterium | reverse complement strand
TTACCTGACGGTGTGGGAAAGCGAACAGAAGAGCAGGGCTTGAGCCTGAAGGGGATCGCCGACCAGCGCGCGATCATAGACCGGCGCGCGCTGGCCGGAACCATTGCCGATCTGGTGGCTGACCAGGGCGCGGCGAAGGCGCGCCCGGCGGTCGTCGAAGTGCTGCGCGGCGCGCTGGCCCACGGCCGTGCCGAGATTGCCCGCCGTCTGTCAGAAAAGCCCAGCGCCGGGCGCGACTGCGCCGCGGCCCAGGCTTTCCTGGTCGATCAGCTCGTGCGGGTGATCCACGATCATGTGATCACCGATGTCTACCCCTCGGGCAACCGCTCGGTCGGCGAACGGCTGACTGTGATGGCGGTCGGCGGCTATGGCCGCGGCGAAATGGCGCCGCATTCCGATGTCGACATCGCCTTCCTGACCCCGATCAAGCAGACCCCATGGTGCGAGCAGGTGATCGAGGCCATGCTCTATTTCCTGTGGGACCTCGCGCTCAAAGTGGGCCAATCCAGCCGCTCGCTCGATGAGATGGTGCGGATGGCGCGGGGCGACCTGACAATCCGCACGGCGCTGCTTGAAGGGCGCTATGTCTGGGGCGACCAGCCGCTGTTTGATGAGGCCCAGGCCCGCTTCCGCGCCGAAGTTGTCGCCGGGACCGAGCGTGATTTCATCACCGAAAAGCTGGCCGAACGTAACGAGCGGCACAAGCGGCTGGGCGACAGCCGCTATGTCGTCGAACCCAATGTGAAGGAGGGCAAGGGCGGCCTGCGCGACCTGCACACGCTCTACTGGATCGGCAAATACCTCCACAAGGTCCGCGATACGTCGGAACTGGTCACGGTCGGCCTGCTGACCCCGGCCGAGTATCGCAAGTTCCGCCGCGCCGAGGATTTCTTCTGGGCGGTGCGCTGCCATCTCCACACGATTACTCGCCGCGCCGAAGACCGGCTTACCTTTGACCTTCAGCGCGAGGTTGCCGCGCGGATGCAATTTGCCGACCGCCCGGGTAAGAGCGCGGTCGAGCGGTTCATGCAGTATTTCTTCCTCCAGGCGAAAACGGTCGGGCACCTGACCGGGCTGTTCCTGGCCCAGCTGGAAGAACAATCGGGCCGAAAGCAACCCCGCGGGCTGCTGGCGGGCTTTCGGGCGCGACGGCGGATCGTCAGCGGCTATCCGGTGTTCGGCGGGCGGATCAACGTGCCGACCGATGGCTGGTTTGCCGAAGACCCGGTGCGCCTGCTGGAGATTTTCAAGCTGGCCGACAGCCAACAGCTTGAACTGCATCCCGAAGCGATGCGACTGGCGGTGCGCGATGCCCGGCTGATCGATCCGCTGCGCGAGGATCCGCGCGCCAACGCACTGTTCCTGGACCTGCTAACCAGCCATCGCGATCCTGAAAATGCGCTGCGCTGGCTGAACGAGGCCGGGGTGTTCGGCCGCTTCGTGCCGGACTTTGGCCGGGTCAACGCGCAGATGCAGTTCGACATGTATCACCACTACACGGTCGACGAGCACACCATCCGCGCGATCGGGCTGATGGCGCGGATCGAGCGCGGCGAGATGAAGCAGGACCATCCGCTGGCCACCGCGCTGGTCAACAAGATTGCAAACCGCCGCGCACTCTATGCCGCCGTCCTGCTGCACGATATCGCCAAGGGTCGGCGCGGGGATCATTCGGTGCTGGGTGCGGAAGTGGCGCTGAAGCTGTGCCCGCGGTTCGGGCTGGACGAGAAGGAGACCGAACTGGTTTCCTGGCTGGTCCGCAACCACCTGATCATGAGCGCCACAGCCTTCAAGCGCGACCTGGCCGACTGGAAAACGATCAGCGATTTCGTCGCCCAGGTGCAATCGATCGAGCGGCTGCGCCTGCTGGCCTTGCTGACCATCGTCGACATCCGCGCGGTTGGTCCGGGAGTGTGGAACAGCTGGAAGCGCCAGCTGATTCATGAGCTGTACGAAGCGGCCGAGGAACGCCTGCGGCTGGGCCACGTCCAGCATGGCCGGACCGAACGGATCGCCGCCAAGCAGGCCGCCGTGGCCGAGCGGCTGGGCAAGAACCAGGCCGGGCTGGTGCAGTCGGTCGGCAAGCTGTTGAGCGATGCCTACTGGATCGCCGAGCCGGATGACATCATTGCGATGAACCTGACCCAGCTTGATGCCGCCGGGTCAAAATCGCTGGACGTCCATACCGAATATTACGCTGCGCGCGGGGCCACGCTGGTGACCGTGATCGCCGCCGACCACCCCGGTCTGTTCTATCGCATCGCCGGGGGCATCCATCTGGCTGGCGGCAATATCATTGATGCGCGCATCCACACCGCGCGCAACGGCACGGCGGTCGACAACTTCCTGGTGCAGGATCCCCTGGGCCGCCCCTTTTCCGAAGAGAGCCAGCTGGCCCGGATCAAGACCATGATTGGCGATGCCCTGGGCGGGAAGATCAAGCTGGTGCCGCAGCTGGCCGCGCGTCCGCTGGCCCGCCCGCGCGCCGATGCCTTCGAAGTCGCGCCGCGGGTGGAATTCGATAACCAGGCCAGCAACCGCTTCACCGTGATCGAGGTCAGCGCGCGTGATCGCCCGGCTCTGCTCAACCGCCTGGCCCGAGCCCTGTTCGAAAGCAAGCTGATCGTCCATTCGGCCCACATCGCCACCTATGGCGAACGCGCGGTCGATACCTTCTACGTCACCGACCTGCTGACCGAAAAGGTCGATGGTCCGCAGCGGTTGAAGGCGGTTGAGAAGCGTCTGCTTGAGGCCGCGGACGAAGAAGCAGCCGAAATCGCGGCCTAGGCGGCAGCGCGCAACCGCTCCAGCGCCGCAGCTTTACCGATCAGCGGCAGCAGCGCGGCCATTTCGGGCCCGTGGTCCTGTCCGGTCAGGGCCTGGCGCAGTGGCAGGAACAGCGGCTTGCCCTTGCGCCCGGTCTGCTCCTTCAGCGCGGCGGTCAGCGCGGCCCAATCGGTGCCGACCTGCTCCAGCACCTGGGCTGCAATGGCCAGATAGGCGCGGTCCTCGTCGGACTGTGCCGGGGCCTGGAT
>JBEGJL010000003.1:0-5887 GCA_041184605.1 Pseudomonadota bacterium | reverse complement strand
ACTTGGCCCAGCGCCCGTCGCGCGGGATGATCCGGATGTTCGGGACCGATGCGATTACCCTGCCGCGCGATCG
This sequence comes from Pseudomonadota bacterium, assembly GCA_041184605.1. Taxonomy (GTDB): domain Bacteria; phylum Pseudomonadota; class Alphaproteobacteria; order Sphingomonadales; family Sphingomonadaceae; genus Novosphingobium. The sequence goes on along the minus strand of JBEGJL010000003.1, from coordinate 5,814 downwards.
CCTGCCGGGCTTCCGCCGCCGCCTGGGCGTGGTGTTCCAGAACTTCCGGCTGGTTGAGCACCTGTCCGCCTTTGACAATGTCGCCCTGCCGTTGCGGGTCGCAGGCGTTGCCGAGCGTGACTTGGCAAAGCCGGTGACCGACATGCTTGAATGGGTCGGCCTGACTGAGCGGATGCACGCCCGTCCGGCGCAGCTTTCGGGTGGGGAACAGCAGCGCGTTGCCATTGCCCGGGCAGTCATTGGCCGCCCTGAACTGCTGGTGGCGGACGAGCCGACCGGCAACGTCGATCCGGACATGGCGGTCAAGCTGCTGCGTCTGTTCGAAGCGCTCAACCGGCTGGGCACGACCGTGGTGGTTGCAACGCACGATGTCCACCTGCTCAAGAAGGTGCCGGATTCGCTGATCATGCGGCTCGACAAGGGGCGCCTGTCCGATCCCACTGGCGCCTTGCGTTATCCGCCGCGCCCGCGCGTGGTTCAGGGTTAGGCCGATGGCGCTCAAGCTACCTCCGGTCTCCGGGTCACTGGTCCGCGGGCTGCGCTCGCTGTCGGGCCTGGGTGAGGCAGAGCTGGTTCCGCAGACCCGCCTGGCCGGGCCGATGCCCTGGGTAATCGCGATCATGGTCGCCCTGACGGTGATTGCCGCCGCGGCCGGGCTGGCTGCCAGCAATGTGGCGGGCAATGCATCGGACGCATTGTCCGGCGGGGTGACAGTGCAGATTGTCGAGGCCGATCCCAACTTGCGCCAGCGCCAGGCTGAGGCGGCGGCTTTAAGGCTGAATGCCCTGCCTGGGATCGATTCTGCGATCGTGGTCGGCCAGCAAGAGGTCGAACGCCTGATCGAGCCCTGGCTGGGCGGCATGGCGATCGACGGGCAGGAAATTCCGGTCCCGGCGATCGTCGACGTGCGCTTGCGGGGGGATGTTACCGGCGAACGGCTCGGCGCTTTGCGGCGGTCAGTGCGCGAAGTGGCGCCAAGCGCCCGGGTCGACGCCCAGTCGACCTGGCTCAAGCCGGTGTTCGGGGCGATCGATTCGCTGCGCCTGCTGGCGCTCGCGCTGGTTGGCTTGCTGGCGGCGGCCCTGGCAGCGGTGGTCCTGCTGGCCGTGCGCAATGCCCTGGGCACCAACCGCGAAACGATCGAGATCGTGCACCTGCTGGGCGGGACCGACCAGCAGATCGCGCGCCTGTTCCAACGGTCCGTCGGTTATGATGCTGCGGGCGGCGGGGCCATCGGTCTGGCACTGGGGCTGGCCGCGGTGTTGCTGCTGGGCCGGCAGCTCGCCGGGCTCGATGCCGGCCTGGTCAATGGCGGGGCGCTGGATTGGACCGACTGGGTACAGATTGCCCTGGTTCCGGTCGCCGGGGTTGGCCTAGCCATGCTGACCGCGCGCTGGACCGTGCTGCGCGCGCTGCGGCGGATGCTATAGTCATGCGTGCCGTGCTCAGCCGTATTTCTGGCTTGCTTGTGCTGGCCTGGGCGCTCGGCTTCGTGCTATTTGCCGTGACCCTGCCGGAACCGGCGGCGGAGGAACCTACCGACGCGGTGGTGGTGCTGACCGGCGGGGCCGGGCGGATCGAGCGCGGGCTGGAAGTGCTTAAGCGCGGCTGGGCCCGGCAATTGCTGGTTTCGGGCGTGGACCAGACCGTCAAGCCCTATGAGTTCGCGCTGGAATACCGGGTCCGCCCGTCGCGTATGGCCTGCTGCGTCACGCTGGGGTACCAGGCGATGGACACCCGCTCCAATGCACTCGAAACAGCGGAATGGCTGCGGCATGAACGGGTAAAGAGCGTGCGCCTGGTCACCAGCGACTGGCATATGCGCCGCGCCCGGCTGGAGCTGGATCGGTTGGCCCCGCAAGGGGTTATGATCGTCGCTGATGCAGTGCCGACCCGTCCAAGCTTCTCGGCGCTCTTGCGCGAATATAACAAGTTGCTGGCGCGGACTGTCGCAGGCGCGCTAGGGGCGGGGTGACCTGCCATGATTTATCTGCGCAACATCCTTTTCTATGCAGCCTTCTATCTGGGCAGTCCGCTCTATGTCCTGCTGGCAGCGGCGCAGTATGCGCTTGGCCTGCACGATGCATTTCGCGGTACGGTAGAGGCGTGGTCCCGCTTTCACCGGGCTTGCGCGCGGAACCTGTTGGGTATCAAGCTGGTAGTACAAGGGCAGATGCCCACCGGCCCCGTCCTGATCGCGATGAAACACCAGTCGTTCTACGAAGCGATCGACATGCCCGGGTTCTTCGATCGCCCGGCCGTATTCGCCAAGGCCGAGCTGACCCGGATACCCGTCTGGGGCAAGGTTGGGCAGAACTACGGCCTGATCGGCGTGCACCGCGATCAGGGCGCTTCGGCGCTGCGCAAGATGCTGGCTTCGGCCAAGGCCTTCAGCGCAGACGGCCGCCCGTTGGTGATCTTTCCAGAAGGGACGCGCGTTCCGTTTGGTGAACGGCGCGAATTGCAGGCCGGTTTTGCCGGGCTGTACAAGATGCTCGGGCTGCCAGTCGTCCCCGTCGCTACCAATAGCGGTCCGCTCTACCAGCGTCGCTGGAAAGTGCCCGGCACGGTCACCTTCCGGATTGGCGAAACCATCCCGCCCGGTCTCCCGCGGGAGGAGATCGAGGCGCGGGTCCAGGATGCGATCAACGCTCTGAACGGTCCTGCTGCGTGAGCGATAAGCGGCGCTCCCCGCTTGAGGTGCTTGGGCCGGGACTTGTTACCGGTGCCGCAGACGACGATCCCAGCGGCGTCGGCACTTACAGCCAGGTCGGCGCGCAGTTCGGCTATGGCATGGGCTGGACCCTGGTCTTCGGCTTTCCGCTGCTTGCGGCGATCCAGGCGATCTGCGCGCGGATTGGCGCAACGACCGGGCGCGGGATCGCCCAGAACCTGCGCAAGCATTACCCGCCTGCATTGTTGCGGGTTGTCGTGGCCCTGTTGCTGGTGGCCAATATCATCAATCTAGGGGCTGACCTTGGGGCAATGGGGGCCGTGGTGGCGCTCCTGATCCCGGGACCGGTGCTGGCCTACACGGTTGGCTTCGGCCTGATCAGCGTCTTGCTGGAGGTGTTCCTTAGCTATGATAGCTATGCCCGCGTGCTGAAGTGGGCGACCCTATCGCTGTTCGCCTATGTTGGCGTAGTGCTGGTTGCGGACATTCCTTTGGCAGAGATGGCAAAGGGGCTTTTGGTGCCGCAGTTCACCATGGACCGCGATCACGCCATGGCCCTGGTCGCAATCTTCGGGACGACAATCAGTCCCTACCTGTTTTTCTGGCAGGCCGGGCAGGAGGTGGAAGAACAGCACCGCCGCCATATCAAGCCGCTCCATGTCAGTCCCCGCAAGACCGCCGGGGCAGAGCTGCGCCGGATCCGGCTTGATACGCTGGTGGGCATGGGCTTTTCGCATATCGTTGCGCTGTGCATCGTGATTGCCACGGCAGCCACCTTGCATGCCAACGGCGTGCGCGAAATCGAGAGCGCGGCGCAAGCGGCGGAGGCATTGCGCCCGATCGCAGGTAATCTGGCCTTTGCCCTGTTTGCCGTAGGGATCATCGGCACTGGCCTGCTGGCTGTGCCGGTGCTGGCTGGCAGCGCGGCCTATGCCGTCAGCGAGACGTTCGGCTGGACCGAAGGTCTGAACCGCAAGCCAAAGGAGGCCAAGGCCTTTTATGGTGTCATCGTGCTGGCCACGGCGGGGGGCATCGCGCTCAACTTCATCGGGATCGATCCGATGAAGGCGCTGTATTGGGCCGCCGTCGTCAATGGCCTGCTTGCACCGCCACTAATGGTGGTGACGATGCTGATTGCCAGAAACCCCAAGGTGATGGGCAAGCTCGTGCTGTCGCGGCGGCTCAAGGCAATCGGCTGGCTGGCAACGATTGTGATGTGGCTGATCGCCGCGGTGTTCCTCTTGGCTTAACCCGCGTGATCGCTGCGGCCGAAGTCCGGCCGGGCATCGTCCTGCCCTTCGGCGATGATGGAACGGCGGATCGCGCGGGTGCGGGTGAAGTGATCGAACAGTTGCGCGCCGTCGCCCACCCGGATCGCGCGTTGCAGCGCGGTCAGGTCCTCGCTGAAACGCTGGAGCATCTCCAGCACCGCATCCTTGTTGGTCAGGAACACGTCGCGCCACATGGTCGGGTCAGACGCGGCGATTCGGGTGAAATCGCGGAAGCCGCCGGCCGAATACTTGATCACCTCGGTCTGCGTCACGCCTTCAAGGTCCGAAGCCGTGCCGACGATGGTATAGGCGATCAGGTGGGGCAAGTGGCTGGTCACGGCCAGGACCAGATCGTGGTGCTGGGCGTCCATCAGTTCAACCTTGGCGCCAAGCCCTTCCCAAAAGGCGGACAGCGCGGCGACCTTGACCGCGTCCGCACCCTCAGGCGGGGTGATGATGCACCAACGGCCCTTGAACAGGCTGGCAAAGCCCGCGTCCGGACCAGAGCGTTCGGTTCCCGCCACCGGGTGGGCGGGAATGATGACATGGCCGAGGCAGGGATGGCGTCGGCCAGTTGGGCCGCCACTTCGCCAATCGAGCCCACGGGCACGCAGAAGATCACCAGGTCAGCCTGGGCGACGGCCTCGGCCCCGGTTTCGCAGACCGTGCCAACCAGACCGCGTTCTGCGGCCCGGGCACGGGTGGCGGGATCGCGGTCCCATCCGGTGGTCGCAATACCCGGCAGCTGCTCTTGCACCGCAAGCCCGATCGAGCCGCCGAGCAAGCCCAGCCCGATGATCGCCACGCGTTCAAAACTCATCGCGCAGCCTCCGCCAGTTCGCGCAGGATCGCGGCAATCGCGTCCATCTGCTCGCCCGTGCCGATGGTGATGCGCAGGGCATGGCCCAAGCCCTGATTGGGCAGCCAGCGCACGATATAGCCGCGGTCGGCCAGCCCGTTGTAGGCTGCCTCGGCGCTAAGCGCGCCCTCGAACAGCACCAGCAGGAAATTGGCTTCGCTCGGCACGGCGCGCAGCCCGTGATTGCCCAGCGCTTCGATGGCACTGGCAAACCGGGCGCGCTCGGCGCGGTTGTGGTCGCGCGAAGCGATCACAAAATCCTGGTCGGCCGTGGCCGCCAGCGCCATGGCTTGTCCGCTGTTGGTGACGTTGAACGGCCCGCGGATGCGGTTCAGCGTATCGATCAAGCCCGGCGCACCAGTCGCCCAGCCGATCCGTTCGCCCGCAAGGCCATAGATCTTGGAAAAGGTGCGGGTGACCAGCACGTTCTGGTGCGCCGCGGCCAGCGCCAGCCCCTGATCGTCCTGCTCCGGCATCAGATACTCGGCGTAGGCTTGGTCCAGAACCAACAGCACGTCAGCCGGCAAGCCGGCATGAAGCCGTGCCACTTCGCTGGCGGGAAGGTAGGTGCCGGTCGGATTGTTCGGATTGGCCAGGAAGACCACCCGCGTCCGCTCGGTCACTGCCGCCAGCAGGGCATCGACATCGCTGCCGTAATCCTTGTCCGGTGCCTCGATCGGCCTGGCCCCGCAGCGGCGTGCGGCAATATCGTAAACCGCAAAGCTGAAGCGCGAGAACAGCACTTCATCGCCCTGTCCGGCATACCCTTGGGCTGCCAGGTTGAGCAGTTCGTCCGAACCCGTGCCCAGCACGATCCGCATCGGGTCAATTCCGTGCAGCGCGCCCAGCGCCTCGCGCAGGTTGGTGCTGCCGGGGTCGGGGTACAGGCTCGGCTCGACCGCCTTGGCCCGCGCGGCCAGGGCCTGCGCGCTGCTGCCCAGCGGGTTCTCGTTGGCAGAAAGCTTGACCAGCGGCCGCCCGTCCGCACCGGCAGCCTTGCCGGGGACATA
>JBEGJL010000002.1:0-4125 GCA_041184605.1 Pseudomonadota bacterium | reverse complement strand
ATGGCGCCTATCTGCGTGACACGCCGCTTGACTGGATCAGCCGCGCCACCTCGATCAGGATGCACCAGGCCCGCCCGATCATGGTTCAGGGCAAGGTGGTGGGGGCCGTGCTGGTCTCGCGCTCGCCCCGCGCACTGTTCCGGGGCATGTGGGAGGACCGCGGCAAGATTGCGTTGGGCACGGGCGCGATCTTTGCCTTGCTGCTGGTACTGACCGGAGTGCTGGCGCGAGCGATTGTCAGCCCCGTAGAGCGCCTCAGCCGCGCCAGCCGAGCCCTGGCCCAAGGGCGCCACACCAAACCACGCCGCCCGACCCTGGAAGTGCGCGAGATCGGCAGCTTGTACAACGATTTCGCTGCCATGTCAGCCGCGATAGCCCGTCGATCACGCTATCTCCGGGATTTCGCAGCGGCCTTGAGCCATGAGTTCAAGACACCGCTGGCCGGTCTTTCCGGCGGGATCGAGCTGTTGCAGGATCATGGTGCGACCATGGCCGAAGATGAGCGCCAACGGTTCCTGCGCAACATGGCGGCCGATGCGGGACGGCTCTCGCGGTTGGTCAGCCGTTTGATGGAACTGGCGCAGGCCGATATGGGACGCGGCGATCCCGCGGCGCGGACGGTGCTTGCGCCGCTTTTGCAAAGCCTCGCGCAAGGGCTGGAAAATGAGCACTTCGCGATCACGGCAATGCTGCCGCCCGACCTGCCCCAGCTGGCAGCAGAGCCAGGGGCGCTGGAGGTGATCCTGACCACCTTGGTCGAGAACGCCAAACAGGCCGGGGCGCGCCAGTTGTCGATCACGGCCAGGCTTGAGGATAGTGAGATCCGCATTGAACTTGTCGACGATGGTCCCGGCATTCCCCCGGCTGACCGCGAGCGGATTTTCGATCCCTTTTTCACCAGCAAACGCGCCCGGGGTGGGACTGGGCTCGGCCTGCCGATCGCCCGCGCCTTGGCCGAAAACGGGCATGGCCAACTGGACCTTGCCGACAGTGAAGTGGGGACAACCTTTGTGCTTACCTACCCGCGCGCCGCGGCCTGACTCGCGCCCGCCACCGCAATCGGCTAGGGCAGGCCGATGGAGACAAGTGACCTGCGCATTGCCCTGTTCAGCGGCAATTACAACTATGTCCGCGATGGCGCGAACCAAGCGCTCAACCGGCTGGTGGGCTATCTGCTGCGCCAGGGCGCGGCCGTGCGGGTCTATGCGCCAACCGTCGCGGAGCCGGCGTTCCCTCCGACGGGTGACCTTGTAAGCGTCCCTTCCTTTGCCTTCCCGGGCCGCGGCGAATATCGCGTCCCGGTTCTGTTGAGCCCGCGGGTGCGTGCCGATCTGAAGGCGTTCAATCCCAATGTCGTACAAATTTCCTCCCCCGATTTTGTTGCCCACCGCGCGGTGACCTGGGCACGCCACCGTCGCATTCCGGTGCTGGGATCGGTCCACACGCGGTTCGAAACCTATTTCCGGTATTACAACCTGGCCTGGCTTGAACCGCTGGTGGAGGCCGGTCTGCGCCGCCTGTACCGCCGCTGCGACGCCCTGGTCGCACCTTCGGAATCGATGGCCCAGCTGCTGCGCGACCAACGGATGAATTACGATATCGACATCTGGTCACGCGGCGTCGACCGCGAGATTTTCGATCCATCGCACCGTTCACTGGAATGGCGGCGCAGCCAGGGGATCGGCGATGATGAGGTGCTGGTCGGCTTCCACAGCCGTCTGGTGATGGAAAAGGGGCTCGACGTCTTTTCTGACACGATTGACGAATTGCGCCGCAAGGGCGTGAAGCATCGCACGCTGATCGTGGGTGATGGCCCGGCGCGACCATGGTTGGAGGCGCGCCTGCCGCAGGCGGTGTTCGGTGGCTTCATGGCCGGCAAGGACCTGGGCAAGGCCGTGGCCAGCATGGACGTGCTGTTCTTCCCATCGACCACCGAAACCTTTGGCAATGTCAGCCTGGAAGCCATGGCGAGCGGGCTACCGGTGGTGGCCGCGGCGGCGACAGGCAGCCAGAACCTGGTCGCCAATGGCCGCTCTGGCCGTTTGATCCGCCCCGGTGCCGTCCACCAGTTTGCAGAAGCGTTGCAGGCCTATATCGAGGATGCCGACTTGCGCCGCGCCCACGGCGCGGCGGGTGAGCGCCGCAGCCGCGACTTTTCGTGGGACCAGATCAACCAGGTGGTCGCCGATACCTATATCCGGCTGATCCGGCAGAAGGCTGCGCTGACCGGACGGTAACGGCCTAGCGCAGCACGCCGCTCCGCTCGGCCCGGCGGCAGAACCACAATAGGAACCCGATCACGATCAGGATCATCGCGGGCTGTGCCGGTTCCAGCACGCCGGCCTGCGCCTGCCCGGCAAAGCTGAGCAGCGCGCCAAGCAGCGAAACCAGGAAGGCCTGGACCGCCCAGCGCAGGCGCAGCAGCATCAAGACCGATCCGGCAAACGAACCCCAGATGCCGAGCGACCAGCCGATGTGCGCCCAGGTCGGCATATTGGCGATATAATCCTGCATCGCTGGCGGAGCACCGGCCATCACCATCGGATCGCCCTGCTTGGTCAGGATGTAGAGATAGGCTCCGATGCAGTTCCACACGAACCCGATCACGGCCACGATCCAGTATTGCCAGCTTGGTGCTGTCACATTTGCCTTATCATTCATGGCATGTCTCCCCACCCCATAAGGGATAGTGCGAAGGTATCACATGTTACCGGATCGGCAATATCCGGGGGATCAGGCGGGTATTGGCGATTAACGCGCCCCGCGAACTGGCCTATGCTGCGCGGATGGCTGACCTGTTTGCCGAAGACCTGCCCGCCGCCGCACCGGATGAGCCGAGCGAGGATGCCCCGCTGGCCGACAAGCTGCGCCCGCGCAACCTGGGTGAGGTAATCGGGCAGGAACACCTGACTGGACCTGAAGGCGCCATCGGCCGGATGGTTGCGGCGGGTCGGCTCTCCAGCATGATCCTGTGGGGACCGCCGGGTACCGGCAAGACCAGCACGGCCCGGCTGCTGGCCGATGCCGTGGGCATGCGATTCGTATCGGTGAGCGCGGTCTTCTCGGGCGTGGCGGACCTCAAGAAAGCCTTTGCCGAGGCCGAGACCGCCGCCAAGATGGGGCAGCGCACCGTGCTGTTCGTGGACGAGATCCACCGCTTCAACCGCGCGCAGCAAGATGGTTTCCTGCCCTTTGTCGAAAAGGGTACGGTCACGCTGGTTGGTGCGACGACTGAGAACCCCAGCTTCGCGCTCAACGCGGCGCTCCTCAGCCGGGCGCAGGTGCTGATCCTGCACCGTCTGGATGCTCGTGCGCTCGACGAATTGCTGACCCGTGCCGAGGCGCTGGCCGGGCCCCTGCCGCTTACCCCAGAGGCCCGTGAAGCATTGGTGGCAAGCGCCGATGGCGACGGCCGGTTCCTGCTCAACCAGGCCGAAACGCTGTACAATGCAAGGATCCCGCAGCCACTCGATCCGGCAGAGCTTGGCGCTTTCCTGCAACGCCGGGTCGCGGTTTATGACAAGGATCGCGACGGGCACTACAACCTGATTTCCGCGCTGCACAAGGCGCTGCGCGGATCGGACCCGCAGGCCAGCCTCTATTACCTGGCCCGGATGCTGACCGCGGGGGAAGAACCGCTTTACGTGCTGCGGCGGCTGGTCCGCTTTGCCAGCGAGGATATCGGCCTGGCCGACCCGCAAGCGCTGACCCAATGCCTTGCCGCCAAGGATGCCTATCAGTTCCTGGGTAGCCCCGAAGGCGAACTGGCGATTGTGCAGGCGTGCCTATACCTGGCCACGGCACCCAAATCGAACGCGGCCTATGTCGCGCAGAAGGAGGCCTGGAAGAGCGCGAAGGAAACCGGCTCGCTCTCTCCGCCCGCCCATATCCTCAATGCCCCGACCAAGCTGATGAAGGACATCGGCTATGGTGCAGGCTATGCCTATGACCACGAGGCGGAGGACGGCTTTTCCGGCGCGGACTATTGGCCTGAGGGCATGGGGGCAGAGGAATACTACCGCCCGGTCGAACGTGGGTTTGAACGCGAGGTGCTGAAGCGGCTCGACTATTGGGACAAGAAGCGCCGCGAGCTGCGCGGGGAATGAAACCGGGCAGGTTTAAGAA
>JBEGJL010000001.1:0-7187 GCA_041184605.1 Pseudomonadota bacterium | reverse complement strand
CCCGTCGCCTCAACCGAATCGAGGATCGCTTCTTCGTCGAGCGGGCTGGTGGTGCGAAGGTCGATCACGTCGCAGCCGATCCCGTCCTTGGCCAGCTTGTCTGCCGCCTTTTCCGAAAAGCCAACCATCCGCCCGCAGGCGACGATCGTGACATCGCCGCCTTCACGAACCATCCGGGCCTGGCCAAAGGGAATGCGGTATTCGCCGTCGGGGACCTCGCCGCTTTCGCCAAACAGCGCCTTGTGCTCGAAGAACATCACCGGGTCATCGCCGCGCAGCGCTTCGATCAGCAGGCCCTTGGCGTCCGCCGGGGTAGTCGGCATCACTACCTTGAGTCCGGGGATCGAGGTGAGCATGGCATAGGCCGACTGGCTGTGCTGCGCTGCAGCGTTGAGCCCTGCGCCATAGACCAGCCGGACCACTGCCGGACAGGTGGTCCTGCCGCCGAACATGTAACGGAACTTGGCCATCTGGTTCCACAGCTGGTCAAGGCAGACGCCGACAAAATCGGCAAACATCAGCTCGGCGATCGGGCGCTTGCCGGCCAGAGCCAGGCCCGCAGCCGCACCGATGATTGCGCTTTCGGAGATCGGGGTATCGATCACCCGGTTGGCCCCGAACTTGTCGTAAAGCCCGGTCGTCGCCCCCCAGATCCCGCCGATTGCCTCGGGGCCCCCGGCGGTGCCATTGCCGCCGACGATGTCTTCGCCCAGCACAACCACTTCGGGGTTGCGCGCCATTTCCTCGTGGATCGTCTGGTTGATCGCGTCGCGGATCGTCATCACGGCCATGGGTCCGCTGTCCTCTCAGTAAGAAACGTAAACGTCGGTGGTGACTTGCGATGCGTCGGGCCCGGGCGCGGCGCGCGCCTCGGCAACCGCCTCGTCGATCAGCGCCGCCACTTCGGCATCGATCGCATCGAGTGCTTCGACTTCGAGCAGACCGGCATCGCCAACCTTCTGGCGGAACGCGACCAGGCAATCACGTTCCTTGCGCAGGCGCTCGACCTCGCCCGGCCCACGGTATCGCTGCGGGTCGCCTTCGAAGTGGCCATAGAACCGTTCGGTATCGAGCTCGATCGCGGCCGGGCCATTGCCGGCACGGACATATTCGAGCAGCTCGCGCATCGTGTCATAGGTATCGAAGAAATCGCTGCCATTGGCCCGCCAGACCTTCATCCCGAAAGCCTCGGCCCGGCTGGCAATATCGCCCGAGGTCCCGACGGCATATTCGTAGCCGGTGTGCTCGGAATAGTGGTTGTTCTCGAACACGAAGACGCAAGGCGCCTTGGTCACCACCGCCATGTTCATCGCTTCAAAGGTGGTGCCCTGGTTGCAGGCCCCGTCGCCCGAAAAGGCGATCCCGACCTTGCCCTTGCCGTCGATCTTGGCCGACAGCGCTGCACCCACCGCTTGCGGCGCACCTGCCCCGACAATCCCGTTCGCCCCCAGCATGCCGACCGAGACATCGGCGATATGCATTGAACCCGCCTTGCCCTTGCACAGGCCATCGGCGCGCCCGTAAATCTCTTTCATCATCGCCTTTACATCGCAGCCCTTGGCGATGCAGTGGCCGTGGCCGCGGTGGGTCGAGACGATGAAATCGTCGACATCGAGATGCTCACAGACCCCCACCGCGGCGGCTTCCTGACCGCAATAGAGGTGGGTGAAGCCGGCGATCTCACCGGTCATGATCTCGGTATGGAGGCGCTCCTCGAACATGCGGATCACCACCATCTGGCGGTAGGCACGCAGCAACTGCTCGCGGCTGTGTTGCACAATCTCTCTCCTGCTTGCGGCGCTCGTTTCGGCCGGTGCCGACCTTTGTTGACCGGGCCAGACATGCACAGTCCGCAGCCGGTTTGAGAAGACTGAAAATTGATAGGCGCGGATTGTCTAACCGCCGCGCGGAACCGTGCTGCCAGCGATAATCGAAGCACCATCGTCGATCACATGGCTCTGCCCGGTGATGAAACGGCTTTCCTCGCTGGCCAGGAACAGCACTAGGTTGGCGACATCGGTGGGCTCGCCCAGCCGATTCATCGCGGTGGCATTGTCATGCGCCGGCGCTGCTCCGCCCAGGTCGGCGAGCTTCGCGGGTAGGCTCTGCACCATCGGGGTGTCGATCCCCGAAGGCAGCACCGAATTGCACCGCACGGGTATGCCATTACGGATGCAGTGGACCGCCGTTGCCCGGGTATAGGCGTCAATTGCGCCCTTGGCCGCGCTATAGGCGGCGAAAGTGGGCTCGCCCTGGATTGCCGCGACCGAAGCCATGTTGACGATCGAACCGCTGCCGCCCTTGGCCATGGCCGGGATCGCGTGCTTGGTGCCGAACACCACCCCGTCGAGGCTGACCGCCATGATCTTGCGATAGTCGCCCTCGGTGATCGTCTCGGGCGTGCCGAATTCGACCACCCCGGCATTGTTAACCAGCACGTCGAGCCGGCCATGTTCGGCCATGACAGCGCCGACCAGGGCTGCCCATTCGGCCTCTTTGGTGACATCGAGGCGGCGATATTGCGCCGCATCGCCCAGCTCCTGCGCCAGCGCGGTGCCGGCTGCATCGTCGACATCGGCCAGAATGACCTTGGCGCCCTCCGCCACGAAAGCCCGCGCATCGGCCGCGCCCAACCCTTTGGCCGCGCCTGTGACGATCGCCACTTTGCCCGTCAGACGGTCCATAATCAGCCCTCCGCCCGCCGCGGCCCGGCTTCGCGCGCGGCCTCGTCGGCGTCGAAATAGTGCACCCAGGTTTCGACCATCTTGCCGCCCTCGCAGCGGGTGACTTCCGCGATCGGCTGGGTGAAGCGCCGGCCGGTGAGCTTTGACGTCATCGTGAAGCTCAGCAGCGCGACGAAGTGCTGCTCGTCACCCATCAGCCCCCGGCGTTCGACCACCGGATCGTCCCAATAGCCCATGACATGGGCGAACAGCCGCGGCAGGGCATCCTGGCCGTTCCAGTCCCCGCCATAGGGCAGCACCGGCGGCTCGTGGATGACATAGTCCTCGGTCATCAGCGCGGCGACGCCGGGCCAGTCGCCCGCGTCGATCCGGGCGAACATGGCCTGGGCGAGCTCCAGCGGGGTTAGCATCGCGTCAGAACTGTACGCGCTTGGTGAAGCCGCCGTCGATGATCAGGTTGGCACCGGTGGTGTAGGACGAAGCCGGGCTGGCCAGGAACACCACCGAGCGCGCGACTTCTTCGGGCGCGCCGAGCCGGCCGGTCGGCATCTGGGCGACGATCCCGTTGTAGAAATCGGGCATGGCAGTCTTGATCGCGCCCCAGGCGCCGGTCGGGAATTCGATCGGCCCGGGCGAGACGGTGTTGACCCGGATGCCCTGCGCGGCCAGCGCCTGGCTTTGCTGCGAGGCATAGGTGATCAGCGCGGCTTTGATCGCGTTGTAGGCCTGCGGCATGATGAAAGTCTCAACCGCGGCGGTCGAGGACATGATGATGATCGAACCCGCGCCCGATGCCGCGAGCGCCGGGGTCAAAGTATCGATCCCCTTGACCGCGGCCATGATGTCGACATCGAGGCACTTCTGCCAGTCCTGCGTCGCGGCCTGGCCCGAGACGCTCGCCATGTTGACGAAGATATCGCAGCCGCCGAGCCTTTTCACGGCATTGCCCAGCCAATCGACGTAGCCGTCGATGTTGTCGGTCAGGTCGAAGACATCGCCGTGCGCCTTGCCCGGATTGCCCGCCACGGCGGCGAGCGAGCTGTCGATCCGACCCTGATCGCGCGAGAAGAAGGCAACATCGGCGCCTTCGGCGGTAAACAGCTTGAGGATCTCGAGCCCGATCCCGTGGGCTCCCCCGTTCATGATGACTTTCTTGCCCTTCAGACCCAGGTCCATCGCTGCTCTCCTTGTATGGCTATCTGACAGCTATGCCCGAGCTACGCCCGTCCAAGAATAGGCAAAAGTGAGGGGGGACGCGCGAGCGGAAATGATAGTTTCGTGGGGCCACGAATCGCCATAGGCTTCGCGCATCGGGAGATTTTATGGCGATTACCGGACCAATCGAGGACCAGCTGGCGATCCGCGCGCTGCATGAGCGCTATGCCGACGCGGTGTTTCGCCGCGACGCGGCCGATTGGGGCGCACTGTGGGCCGCCGATGCCAAATGGGACCTCGCCGGGATGAAGGTCGAAGGCAAGGACGCCATCGTCGAACTGTGGAACGGGGCGATGGGCACGTTCGCCTTCGTGGCGTTCTTCTCGCAGGTCGGCGCTCTCGAGATCGACGGCGATGCCGCGACCGGGCGGGTCTATACCAGCGAAGTGCTCGAGGACCAGCAAGGCAACGTCGCCCGCACGGTCGGCCGCTACGAAGACCGCTATGTCAAGCGGGGCGGACAATGGCTTTATCACAGCCGCAATTTCACCAGTTTGAAGGGATAGACAGATGATCGTAGTGATTTCCGGTGAAATTGATTTTCCCCCCGAGAACCGTGAGGCGGCCTTGGCCGGAGCCAAGGAGCTGATCGAGATGGCGCTCGCCGAAAAGGGCTGTCGTCACTACGCCTGGACCGCCGATCCCTATGATCCCGGCCGGGTCCACGTGTTCGAGGAATGGGAGAGCGCCGAAGATCTGGCAGCGCACCTGGTCGCGCCGTCGTATACCGGCATGCTCGCGCACCTCGGCCCCTTCTCGATCCTCAATGCCAACACCCGCAAGTATCGCTGTGACCTGTCAGAGCCGGTCTATGGCCCCGATGGCGTTGCCACCGCGACATTCCTGACCGCAAAGGACTAAGCCCATGGCCAATCTTTCAGGCAAGGTCGCAGTGGTCCTTGGGGCCGCCGGCGAAGGCAACATGGGCCAGCACATCGCCCAGGCGCTGGCCGATGCCGGAGCCAAAGTGGTGGTATCCGGGCGCCACGCCGATGTGCTCAAGAAGTTCGCCGGGGCGATCGCCGGCGACTGGGCAACTTGCGACATCACCAGCAAGGCGGAAGTCGAGGCGCTCGCCGAAACGGTACTCGAACGCCACGGCAAGGTTGACATCGCGATCAACGCGACCGGCTGGGGCCTGCTCAAATCGCTGCACGAGATCAGCGAGGAAGAGCTCGACCAGATGGTCGCGCTGCAGTTCAAGGGGGTGCACTATTTCCTCAGCGCCTTCGTGCGGGCCATGCCGCACGGCGGTTCGCTGATCCAGATCTCCTCAGCCACCACCCAGTGCCTGATCGACGATCATGCCGCCTATATCGGCACCAAGTCGGGCTCGGAGGCGCTAATCCGCTGCGTGGCCAACCAGTATGGTCCGCAAGGGATACGCGCGAACATCCTCTCGCCCGGCTTCACCGAAAGCCCGATGACCGCAGCGGCCTTTGCCACGCCGGGGCTGGCCGATGCTTTCCTCAAGGAATATCCGCTTGGGCGCGTCGGCACTTCGGAAGACATCGCCAGAGCGGCAGTCTGGGTCTGCAGCGACGAATGCTACATGTCGGGGCAGAACCTGCAGATCAACGGCGGGCTGACCCTGCGCCGCAACCCGCGGCCTGAAGAGATCGGCGCGGCGGTGGGCGCAGCGATGGCGGCTCAGGGGAGCTAGACAAGCACGCAAGCCTCGAGCCAGGCGGCGATTTCGCTGCCGCGGAGTTTCGGGTCGGTTATCTGTGCGTCGATCTCGAGCGATTGGGCCGCCCCAGCATCGCCGGGATCGCGGGCCAGATCGGCCAGCCAGCCGCAATGCCGGTCAAGCGCCTTCTGACTGGCAAAACGCCCCTCGGCGATCAGCTCTTTACCGTGGAGCCGGTGGATCGTTGCAAGGTGGGCGAAGTCGAATTCGGGATGATACTGCACCGCCCAGACCTCGGTCTTGCCAAGCGGAACGATCGCCGCCTGGACCAGGCTGTGCGCGTTCGAGGCGAGCAGCACCGCGCCCTCAGGCAGACGAACGACTTCGTCATAATGGATGCACATTGCATCGAACCGGGCCGGGCGGCGCGCCAGCAGAGGATGCGCCACTCCGGCAGGGTTGCGCGTGATCTCGCGGGCAAAGCCTACCTCGCTGCCGGCCGGATGGTGCGCCACCTCGCCGCCGGCCGCGACGCAGGCGATCTGCAGACCCCAGCAACTCGCCAGAATCGGCAGACCCGCCTCCGCGGCCTGCTTCAGGGCCTCGATCTGCCGGGTTACGAAGGGATGATCATCCGCCGCGAACAGGGTCGAGCCGCAAACGACGAACCCGTCATAGTCGTTGAAAGTCCGACCACCGGGTATCTTTGCGTCCTCGTCGGCTGCACACAGGATGTCGATGTCCAGGTCAGGAAACAGCCCCAGGATTGCGGTCTGATAGATCTCGCTCCCTGCCCGAACCCCGCGCTCTGCACCGCGCTCGCGGCGGTGGCGGGGGTTGCCCTCCATCAACAGCAGCCGGGGCATAGGACAGGGCCTAGTCGGGAAGCTGAATCAGATCGGTGGTGGGCAGCACACCGGCCGACAGCTGGGCGGTCTTGGCCGCATGGAATGCTGCGAAATCGCCCAGCACCAGGTGCCAGACGAAGATGTGTGGGGCATCGTTCATCACCTGCACAAACGGGCTGAAGCCCAGCGAGATACAGCTGAATGGCCCCTCGCTCTGGCGCGGCAGGTTTGCCTCGACGAAATCGAGATAGGCCCCGGCCTGATCGACCGGGACAATGTCGAAACAGACCACCGCATCGGTGGTGCCGCCATTGATGATCTTGATCGCCTCGGTCGGGAACAGTCCGCCGGTCCAACGCACGTTGATTTCAGTGACGATAATCTCGCCCTTGGGGCCGACGAAGAAATCGATCCCGCAATTGTTGCCCTCGGGATCGCCAAGCCCGTGATGGCGGGCGTATTCGCCGACCTTGATCAACTGGGCTTCCTGCTCAGCAGTCAGCTTGCTTTGTCTGGGCACGAAGTTGCCGACCCACAGCCCACCTGCGAACAGGATCTGGCGGAAATTGGCGATCTTTACGTCCGTGTCCGAAACGAAGAGATCGACCGTCATTTCGGTAAACTGGCTGAGATCGAGCTTCTTCTGGAACAGCACCGCCATGTCATCTTCGTACTGTTCAACGTAGGCTTGGGCCTCGGCAATCGAGCTCACCGCGGTAACGTTGCGTGCACCGGCCAGCCCTGAAATCTTGAGCATGATCAGGCCGTCGGCCGCCAGGTTGCGATCCAGAAACTCGGCCGCTTCAGGCC